>CAYNMQ010000237.1:0-3064 GCA_964398245.1 uncultured Spirochaetales bacterium
ATCCCTCACCACCTCATCGGCATCCTCGACCTCTCGGAAGAAATGAACGCCGGGAAGTATCTCAGACTGGCCCGCTCCGTCGTCGAAGACATCATCCAGCGCGGGAGAACGCCTATCCTCGTGGGCGGCACCAACTTTTATATCGACGCATTCCTCAACGGACTCTCGCCGGTCCCCGAACTCGACGAAGAGAGGAAAAAAGAGTTCGCAAAACGGTACGCTCTGCGCAAGACGAGTGATCTTTATGCCGAACTGCTTACCGTCGATCCCCGCTGGGCCGCGGCGATCTCGTCACCGAACGACCGTCAGCGGATCCTCCGCGGGCTCGAGGTGTTCCACCTCACCGGCACGCCGCTCTCGGCGTGGAACGAAAAGCCGCGTGCACAGGGATGGCAGGGTCCTTGCCGGAAGATAGGCCTCGCCCTCGAGCGGAAGTCTCTCCACGAACGGATCGCCGCACGGACAAGAAAGATGCTTGCAAACGGCCTTCTCGACGAAGCCGCGGCCATCCGCGCCAAAGGGTTCGCTCCGGCCAACTGCCGCGCGCTCCGCTCCATCGGCTACGAAGAGGCGTTCGACTACCTCGACGGCCGTATCGCCTCGCTCGAAGAACTCGAAACGCTCATCGTCACCCACACGCGCCAACTCGCCAAACGGCAGATGACCTGGCTGCGGGGAGACCACGAGATCGAGTGGCGTGCGCCGGCATGAAAATAATGTTGAACTTTCCGTATGTTTCGAATATAGTTGAGACGCTCAGAGAGGTAAGCAAAGCGAGGTTCACCGATGAAACAGTGCGCACTGGCGACGATCGTTCTTCTGCTGTCGCTTTTCGTCTCCTGCGAGAAAGGATCACAGGGGAAACCGGAAGTCGACTGGGACTTACAACCGGCCGACAACGACACCGCAGTGACCGGCGACAAGGACACGGGCGGAAGCGACACCGGACAGGAGGACCTCCCCGATGAGACCGGCGACGAGGTTCTCGACGAGGCCTCCGACGAATCTTCCGACGAGGTCTCCGACGAAGCGGAGGAAGAGCCGCAACCCGACGGTGACCAGCCGGCCGCTGAGCAACAAGCCGACAAAGATTCCGTCAGCGACGATGCGCCGGCAGAAGATACCGACGCACCGGTGACCGACGAAGATGTCTCCGACGAATTGCTGACAAGCGACGAGGACACCGACGAAATATTCCTGACCAACCACCGTCCGGTCGCCGACGCAGGCCCCGACCTCACCGCGCTCATCGGCTACAAGGTCAAGATCGACGCCAGCAAGAGTTACGACTTCGATCAGGACACCCTTTTCTTTTACTGGACGGTCATTTCCCAGCCGGCAGGCAGCGCTATTGAACTGGATGTCACCGATACCAAGAAACCGACCTTTGTACCCGCGGTCAAAGGCATCTATACCATCCGTTTGCTCGTCTACGACGGCAAGGAATACAGCGCGCCCGACACGATATCCGTCAATGTCGCCGGATATGTGCCGATGAACTTCGAGATCGTCGATTCGGCCTACAGCAAGTCGCTTGACAGCATCGTCTTCGTTTCCGAAGAGCCGAAGAACATGGTCTATATCTACGATATCGCGACGAGCGTCCTTTCGAGCATCGCCCTGCCGCTCATCCCACTTTCCGTTTCAGTGTCTCCCGACGGTTACGAGGCGGTCGTCGGCCATAACGGCTGGTTCTCGCACATTGACCTTCTGGGGAAGAAACGGGTGGCGACCTATGGGGCGAAAACGGTGGCATACGATGTCGTGTTCGGCCCCGAACGGCGGATATATGTGTTCCCGGACATTTCGACGGACCTGCTCGTCTTCAATGTCGACACCGGGGAGGAAATAGCGCGGCTTGAAGGGTTCGGCAAAAAGGTCCATGCAGGCCGCCATCCTTCCGCCGCCCGCCTCATCGCGATCAACGAAGAGAGCAAGGTCATCAGTCTTCTGGACATCGGCGTCATGCCCCCGGAGGAGTTGACCCGGATACAATCGGTATTCCCTATCGGCAACGACCTCTGGGTGGCCGAGAACGGCACCAAGATATTCACGCAGGCAGGAAGCGTCTTCTTCCCCTACGACCTTGGTGGCCCCGACGAAGACCTCATCTATATGGGGAGGCTGGAAGAGCTCGAGAAGGTGAAGCACCTTCACAACCTCGGCGCGGTCGGCCGAACGGTGGCGATACCCGAGTCGCCGGACGACATCCAGCTGAACCTCTATGATGATCCCTTCATGGAATACGAAAAAAGCATAAAACTTCCGGCCATCATCCTTAATGAGGTAGAGTACCAGTACCACGGCAAGGTGGTGTACTTCAATCAGGACGACACCAAGATCATAACCGTCATCTCCCTGCGGATCGGCACGGTCAACAACTACGCTCTGGCGATCATCGAGAACTTCTGACGGTCGTCACTCCAGCGTCGGCACATAGAAGTCGAAGTGAATGAGGGTCCCGCCCTCCTCCTCCGTCTTGCGCACCGCGATGTTCTGGTCGGCTTTGATGTATATCTTGAAGATGTTCTCCACCTTCTTGGGGTAGATGTACTTCACCTCGGCGTTGAAGGCGCGAGCGTCTATGATGTGCACGAGATGACGCGGGATCTTCTCGAAGTTATGGACATCTATCACATAGCCCCCTTTTATCTCGCGGAACACATAGTCGAGTTCGCCGCTCACCTCCATCGTGACCCGTGAGAACTCGGGGAATTTGCGGAAGAAAAGGTTCTTGAGCTTACCCTTCGCTGCGAGCGCGACCACCTTGAGCGAAGGCGCCTCCTCGGTTATCTGACGGGTGGGCTCCGCCTTGACGACCTTGAGCGAGCGTATCTTTTCCTCTTCCGTCGCCGCCTACCCTCTACGCCCGCCGGTTGAAGCCCCAGCCGCCGCTCCTCTTCCTCGCGCCGTCGCTTCTCCTCCTCCACGCGCTTCAGTTCCGCAAGGCGTCGTTCATCCTCCTCGCGCCGCCGTTTTTCCTCCTCCGCGCGCTTCAGTTCCGCAAGGCGCCGTTCTTCCTCCTCGCGCCGCCGTTTTTCCTCCTCCGCGCGCTTCAGTTCCG
>CAYNMQ010000238.1:0-3052 GCA_964398245.1 uncultured Spirochaetales bacterium
AAGGAGCGCGTCGTTACCCAGCGCCTGAAAAGGGCTATTACGGCTTATGCGGTGAGGAACGAGACGATGAAGCCGACCGCGAGCGCCACCGCCTGCTCGCCGCTCACGAGCGCCGAATGCTTGAAGAGGCTGTAGCCGGTCGCCGCAAGGAGCGTCGGTATCGCGAGGAAGAAGGAGAACTCGGCCGCCGCGACCCGCGACGCGCCCAGCAGCATCGCCCCGATGATGGTCGCCGCCGACCGTGACACGCCGGGGACCAGCGCGAGACATTGGATGAGCCCGATGAGGAGCGCGATCTTCAGCGGGATATCCTCGGCCGCCGCGATGTGGTGTCCCGTGGTGCGCCGCTCGACGATCAGTATCGCCACGCCGCCGACGAAAAGCGAGCCGGCGACGACGAACGGGTTGAAAAGATGCTCCTTGATGAGAGAGCCGAACGCCGCGCCGAACACGAGCGCCGGAAGAACCCCGACGATGGTGGCCCGCCAGAGGGTCAGGACGCGGTCGCGCCGTTCTTTTTCGCCGACCGGCAGGATGCGGCGCCGGAAGTAGATGATGACCGACAGGATGGCTCCCGACTGTATCACGATGTCGAACATCGCCGTGAATACCGGATCGCGGAAGGTGAAGAATTCGTTGGCGAGTATCAGGTGTCCGGTCGAGGATATCGGCAGGAACTCGGTGAGGCCCTCGATGATGCCGAGGATGATTGCGGTGATGATGTCCTGCATGAGATTCCTCCGGTCCCGTTAGGCGGGTCTTTAGAGTACCAAGGTATGACACAATGGCTCATTTTGTCAAAAAAGACGATTTTGTTGAAAAAAACAGACGATGCGGTACCATAAAGAAGAAAAGTGGGGCGTCGAAACCCGCCCCTGCGTCGGTTGAGTGATCTTTCGAACGGAGGATGAGATGAAGAGAATGAAGGAGTTCGTTCTGGAAATCGCCAAGAAACTCGTGGACAATCCCGACGAGGTCGAAGTGAACTACATCGAGGGGAAGAACACCGCCATCCTCGAGTTGCGCGTGGCGCCGGCCGATGTCGGGAAGGTCATCGGTAAGAGCGGTCGTACCGCGAATGCCTTGCGCACCCTCCTCGCGGCGGTGGCGAGCCGTCAGGGGCAGAAGGTCGTTCTCGAGATCATCGAGGACAAGTAGCCCCATGATCCCGTCACGACGATCAAGAACCGCCTCCTCGAGGGGCGGTTCTCCTTTTTCTGCGGGGACCGTCATCGCTCTTGTCACGCTGGTCGTTGCCTTTGTTCTCTTCTTATCCCTGCGGCGGTACGGATTCTTCGATTCCGGCGATCGGATGGGGGCGGCCAAGCGGTATGCCGAGTCGTACCAGCACTTCTTCGTGGCGGAGCCGGTCAAATACACCGTGTACGATATTCCCCTTATCGTAAGGGCGAACGATCTCGGGTCCGAGTTTTGGACGAGGACTTTTCCCTCTATTCTCCGGGAGGCGCAGAACGAGACCGACAAACTGCTTGCCTACGAAGATATCATCAACCGCCGCGATGAGCGTGGCGAGCACCGGGAGATAGATCTATCGGATGTCCCGCGGCTCTTCGATCTGCTCGATCGTGCACACCGTTTCTCATCGCTCGGACTCTATAACATTGCCTCAGGAGACATCTTCGATTTCTGGGACATCGCGGTCGAGCGCTACGAGAACTGGCTCAGGGCGAAGGAGGCGCGTGAGGCGATCCTGCGCGATCTCGAACTCAAGAAGACGGAACTTGCGGCGGAAGAGCGGGAGAAGAAGCAGAACGAGCTGACTCGGCTCGAGAAGATACTTGCGAAGGACCGTTTCCTTCCCGACATGAAGGCGCTCAAGGAGTTCATTCCCTACGCCAAGCCGTCCGCGGTGGTGCTCGATGCCGGCAAGAAGAGCATTCGGCTTGCCTCGGCGAATGTGCGAGTGCGTCTGCGCTTTTTCCGCGAGGCGCTTTTCCTCGACATCTTACGGGAAAAACTGCCGGCCGGGATGAACTACCTCATCTACTACGGGAATCGGCACGGTATCTGGAAACTGCCCAAGGAGTATGTCCGCTGGACGATAAGCGTGGACGATCCGCAGGTGTTGCTTGGCGACCGGTCGCTCGGTGCGGTGAAACTGGTCGAGGAGCAGGGATCGTGGGCGGTGGTGCGCATCAACGAGGAAGTAGTTCGGCAGGATGGGCGCACCTATTTCATGCCGATAGATTGGCGCACCGGCCTGCCGGTGAAGCATACGCTTTCGGCGCTCGTCATCGGTCCCGATGCGGTGTCGGCGCGCATGCAGGCCTATGCGCTGTTCATCGCGTCGCCCGAAGAACGCGCTCTTTTCGAGAAGGAATATGCCCAAGTCCCTTATGTGATCGTGGGGAGGGAAGATGTCGTGAGGACCGAGCGGGTTGAAAAGCATCCGCAAACTGCCGCCTATCTCAAGAAACTTCTTGCTGCGGGGGAACCGATGACGCGCCCCGAGATAGTTACGGCCGTCGTCGAGTTCGAGAAGGCGGCGAAAATACCTGCTGACGGGCCAAAGACCCCGGTGGAGATATCGTTCGTCGAACGGCGTCCGGTTCTTGTCGTTCCGCCCGTTTCCCGAGATCGTTTCGTGACGAAGGAAGAGATCGAAGCGGCGCGCCAGAAGCAGAGACAGCGCCTCGACAAAGAGGATCCCTTCAAGAAATGGGCTCGTGAAAGCCCGGATAACTGACCGATGAGCGAGCCGCTCGCGACGATCCTGCGTCCCAAGTACCTCGAAGAGGTGGTAGGGCAGAAACATATTACCCGACTCATTGCCTCGTTCCTCAAACAGGGGTTTCTTCCTTCAATGGTTTTCTATGGGCCGCCGGGGACCGGTAAGACGACGGTGGCGCGGATAGCCGCCGATATGTTCACGGCGAAGATCTATCACTTTTCCGCGGTGAGAGACTCGACGACCGATATAAAAAAGCAGGTTTATGCCGATCGCGAAAGTATCTTCGCTCAGCGGCAGATGCTGTTCGTTGACGAGTTGCCCCGGTGCATCAAGGCGCAGCAGGCCCGCGTCCGGCCGATG
>CAYNMQ010000239.1:0-3030 GCA_964398245.1 uncultured Spirochaetales bacterium
GCGATGATACGCCTTTTAGCTGATGCGGCCCATGCCGCGGGGCTTGCGATAGGGCAGAAGAACGCCGCTGATCTTTCTTCCCGGCGCGCCGAGACGGCGCTCGACTTCGTCGTGGCGGAGGAATGCAACCAGTACGACGAGTGCGGCGACTACACCGCCTCCTATGGCGATCTGGTCTTCGTAATAGAGTATAAAGATGGTCCCTTCCAGAAGGGATGCCTTGATTTTCCTCAACTTTCCATCATCCGGCGCGATCTTATGCTCACCGTCCCGGGCGACCCGGACTACCGTTACGACGCCTGTTGAGGCGACCTCCTGACGATTTTTTTTGAAAAATGCTTTTTCTGTGTTATGGTGACGCAAACATGGTTTTTCGTCAAAGGGAGCATGTCATGAGAAAACTGTTGGTCGCCATGCTTGCCGTGGCTCTTCCTCTCGTTTGGGGTTGCGGTGATGGCAAGAGTGAGATTCAGAAGAGACTCGAGGCAGAGGCGGCGAAGAAGGCCGAAGAGGCGAAAAAGGCCGAAGAGGAGAAAGCCAAGGCCGCCGAAGAGGCGAAAAAGAAGAAATATGTTGACGATGAGGCGAAACCGCTTCCGCCGGTCCTTGAGGCGGCTTCGAAGAAAGAATGGAGCAAGGTGAAGGAGCTTCTTGCCTCCGGCACCCCCGTTGACACGAAGGATGAACGGGGACGCACCATCCTCATGCTCGCCGCCGCTCAGAACAACGAAGAACTTTTTGATTTTCTCATAGCAAAGGGGGCGAACCCCAACACCAAGTCGCTCGAGGGCGAGACGCCGCTTCTTATGGCGGCTAAGGCGGGGAACAAGAAAATGGTGGACTATCTCATTGAGAAGGGCGCCGATCCGCTTGCGAAGGACAATTTCGGACGCACGACGCTCATGTACGCCGCGGCGTCGGGTAATGTAGACCTTGTGAAGTTCTTCCTCGGCAAGGGCGCCGAGCTCAACGCGCTCGACAAGTACAACCATAATGCGCTGGTCTTCGCCGTTCGGGCGAATCAGACCGAGGCGGCCAAGTTCCTTCTCTCTAAAGGGGCAGAGGTCAACATCAAGCGCCAGATGACCGAGGAGGAGAAGAAGGCCTTCGAGGAGGCGAAGAAGCGGGCCGAGAAGGAACGAAAAATAAAGGAAGCGGTGTACGATCAAACCGAAGAGAAACGCGAAAAGACCGTTCTTTTCTATGCGGTCGAGAACGGTAATCTCGAGCTGGTCAAGTTGCTCGTCGCCAAGGGCGCGCCGGTTCTGGTGAAGGATGTCAAACGGCGCGTGGAAACCATCATCTACGAGACCGCCAAGGGCGACATCGAGAAAGAACAGGAAGTGGTCGAGGAAACTGTTCGCACCGCTTATGAGCGTGGTCAGAAGAACCTGCTCATGTATGCCGCCGAGGGCGGGCATCTCGAGATCCTGAAGTTCCTCGTCTCGAAGGGCGCCAAGATAGAGGAGACCGACGGCGAGACGGTGCGTCATCCATTGTTCTATGTCGTCGCTCAGCCGAAGGGGACCCCTGAGAAGGAAGAGCGCCTCGCCGCCGTGGCGAAATACCTCATCGAGGAAGGCAAGAAGCTGTATAAGCACAAACGGCGCCTCTCGAAACAGGAGATCATGCAGGAACGCGCCAAGCAGAAGAACAAGGCGTGGTGGGACAAGAACATTCAAAAGCTCCAATGGAAGGAAGAGGATCGTAAGAAGATAGATATCGAAGAATACGATTACGAGGGATGGACGCTCCTTGCGCTGGCGGTGATGAACGACCACTTCCCGGTGTTCAAGGTGCTCATAGACGCCGGCGCCCAGGTCAACCGGAAGGAACGCAAATTCGGGAAGACGGCGCTCATGTACGCCCGGGCGGTCAAGAATGCGGAAATGGAACGGATCCTGCTGGAGAAAGGCGCGAAGGAAGGGGTCGTGTTCGATGTGGACGAAGATGCCCGACAGGAGCGCATCAAGAAGGAGATTGAGGAAGATATCAAGAAGGGCAAGCTCTAGTCCGACTGTTTCACTAATTTTTATCGTTGAGTCATGAGATTCAGAAACATCGTGCGTCCGGATGACCCGGAGCGGGTCCGGGAGATCGTTTCTTCCACCGGGTTCTTTCGGGAGGACGAAATAGAAATAGCGGTGGAACTCTGCCGGGAGAATCTCGAATGGGGAGACGAAGAGAGTTCCTACTCGTTCATTTTCGCCGATGACGAAGAGAGCGGGAGGACGCTGGGATATACCTGTTACGGCGAGATTCCCTGCACCCTGAAACGCTACGACCTTTATTGGATAGCGGTGCACGCCGACGCCCGCGGAAAAGGCATCGGAAAGGCGCTCATCCGTGAGGCGGAGCGGCTGATCGCCGAGCGGGGGGGAAAGATCGTGTTCATCGAGACCAATTCACGAGACCAGTATGAACCTACCCGGCGGTTCTACCTTTCCTGCGGCTACCAGGTCGCAGCGCAGGTGAAGGATTTCTATGAAGATGGAGACGACAAGGTCATCTTCGCGCGCCGTCTCCTCTGAAAAGCGTCGTTCCCCGCTTGTCCGAGCGCGTATCTAAACGCTTCTTTCATGTCCCCGCAAAAGGAGCAGTGCTGCCCCGTGGGCGCCGGTGAACTGAGCATCGGGGGCGGTCATGATCGGTGCGCCGAGGAGGCGCTCAAGAAGCACACGCACCGGGAGAGCCCGGGAAACGCCGCCCGTCATGAAGAAGGGGGGGCGGACATGAATGTGTGCGGCAAGTTGGACGGTCATGCGGGCCGTCATCGAGGCGATGGCCCATGCGAGCGCCTCCGGCGATGCTCCTGCCGCCATGAGAGAGATCAATTCGGATTCGGCGAAGACGGTGCAGGTGGAAGAAAGAAGGGGGATATCGTTTCTCTCTTCGTCGAGCGCCGCAAAGGTATCCATGGTGTCACCGAGCCGCGGCACCATCACTTCAAGGAATCGTCCGGCGCCGGCGGCGCACCGGTCGTTCATGACGAAGTCGCGGACCCGTCCCTCTTCCAGCGCGATGACCTTC
>CAYNMQ010000240.1:0-3019 GCA_964398245.1 uncultured Spirochaetales bacterium
GAGTTGTTGAACAGTTTCATGAAGACCGCCGTGCCGGACGCAGGATTCCTCCGTTCCAGTATCCAATCCTCCGGCTTGTTGTGTTCATGCGAGAAATAGACGCCACCTGACAGGATCGCGAACTCATCGAACATCCGCGACGAGAAGAATATCCCTTCGCCGGTGTGTCGCTTGGGATCGGTGGTCAGTTTTCCTTTGGCGAGTTCCAGAAGTGCGTGGCGCTCGTCGAGCAGGCCCAGCTCCCGCTGTATTTTCCTGAAAATGCCTTCGCCCCGGTCGCGTATCATCACCTCGGAGAAGGCGGCGGTGCGCTGTAGCGAGACCAGTATCGTGGCGCTCCCCGAGTGGTCGATGGCGTTGTTGAACATCTCGGTGAATCCATACTGCCATATCGCCGTCACATTGTCGGGAAGCGGCCCCAACTGTCCGGCGATGTCGGTGCGCCAGACGACATCCTCCGAGAGCGACGGTTCGACGGCATATTCGCGGGTCCATGAGAGTTCGGTGGCAAGCAGGTAGCGTTTCCGGGTCGTCCCTTCGGCGGTGATGGTCCCTTGTTTCGTCATCAACGCGAGGTGTCGGCTCACCGCCTGCCGCGTGATGCCGAGTTCTTTGCAGGTGAAGGCGACGATGTCCCGCTCATGGGTGGCGATGTGGTCGAGGATGAAGCGTCTGACTTTTTCGCCTGATTTACGAATTCCAACCACTTATGCCTCCATTGTCAACATTATCGAGTCTCATTGTCAACATTATCGAGCGATTGTCAACATTATCGGCAAACATTGTCAACATTATGTATATAATATGCCGATTTAACATGATTTTTGCGGAGCTGACCGATTAGATCCTACTATACTTCTTGCGCCTTGGCCCCTAGCGCCCCTAGTGTTCTTATGCATATAATTTTTTCTTGACTTTCCCTCTTCATATAGTATTAATACCACTAGACATCGGTGGTATTAGTCATGGAAAAGCATTCGTTCTCCGAACTTCTCGAGGCGTTCCGGTTGCTGGATCGCCGGTTGGCATTCAGATTAGCGCCTCATTTCAATCTGGTCGTGTGCGGTGGCGCGGCGCTCATGGCGGCGCGGCTGGTCGAGCGGACCACGAAAGATGTCGATGTGGTGGCGCTTCTTGACGACGCGATGCATCTGGTTGATCCCGAACCGTTGCCCGCGGTGTTGTTGGAGGAGGTCCGGGCGGTCGCGCTCGATCTCAAACTTGACGAGAACTGGCTCAACAATGGACCGAGCAAGGGCGATGGCGGACTTTTCCGCAGTGGTCTGCCCGAAGGCTTTGCCTCTCGCTTGACGCGTTACGACATTGGAACTCATCTCACCCTCTATCTCGTCGGGCGCTACGATCAGATCCATTTCAAACTCTACGCGGCGGTTGACCGGTTCGGTGGATATCACGCCGAAGATCTGCGGAAACTCTCTCCGACCGACGAGGAACTGCTTGCGGCGGCGCGGTGGAGCATGACCCAAGACCCGTCGGAAGTCTATCGTCTATCGCTACAACGATTCATGGAGCATTTCGGTTATGGTCACCTCGCTCAAAAAATTTAGAGAGCCGTTCCTTTCCCGGCTTCTCGATTTTTTGTGGGACCGCTGGTCCGACCTCGGCGTAGCGGGAGAGGTTCGTCGGAAAGATGACAGGATCGTCGATCCCGAGGCGTTGCTTCTCTTCTCTCTTACCGTTGCCCGCTACGATGCGCGGCTGTTCGATGAGATACTCGACTGGCTGACGGTCAACGGCCACTTCATCAATGTACAGCGGCTCCAGAATCTGATGAAGGAGCATGATTTTTCGGGAGGTCCGGCGCTTTCGGCGGCGGCGCAACTACTTCAAGAGCCGGGGCCCTATCGACTCAAATGGAAAAAGATAGCCGCGGCGCACCGCACCGTGGACGAACCGCTGTTCCGTTTCCCGACCGGTGCCCCGTTGCCGTTACCGCCGGTTCCCGACGCGAACTTCGCCGCCTGCGGTCTTCTGCGCGGAGAGGTGCATCTTCGCGGGAAATCGCGGCCGTTCCCCGAGGAGCGCGCCTCGTCGCTCATTCTCCGTCTGCGCGGGCTTTTCGGGGTCTCTGTCCGCGCCGAACTACTGGCGCTCCTTGCCGCCAAAGAAGAGACCTATCCGTCGGAGGCGGCCCGTCAGACCGGCTTTTACCAGCGGAGCGTGCTCGATGCGTTGAATGAGATGGCGCGGTCGGGAGCGGTGCGGTCGGTCACGGTCGGGAAGACCCGGCGCTTCCGTCTGATGCCGGGAGTGCTTGATGCGTTGTTGATGCCGGAGGGGGTACGGCCTTCTTGGGTCGCATGGGGGCCGCTCTTCGGGGCGCTGGAGATGGTCGTGAGGAAACTGTATGACGAACGGCTGGCGGAATGCGACGATCTACTTTGTTCGTCGGAGATGCGTCAACTCATGCTGGCGATACGGCCGCGTCTTGAAGCGGCGGGGTTCGGGCGGTTCGTCACCGAGCCCGCTTCGTATCGCGGGGAGGAATATCTGCCGGTGTTTTTCAACGACATCGATAGGATCGTGGCGGCGCTGACCGATTAGTTTTTTCGCGACGGCGCTGTCGCTCTTTTTCGGGATATCGGTGACCTTCTTTGTGGGGGTGGCGGCCTATCTGCTGGCGCTCGCCGCCTGCGTGGCCGCCCTCGGCCAGAAAAGATCATAACACCCTATATTCGCTGATATATCTCGAATCCCCATCTTCTTTTTCGACAAAGCCAGATGAATTTTCTTGACATCTAGATGGAGATATGTTACAATAAATAGTAATATTTTTACATGCGGAGGTAGAAGATGCGCACATTAGGGTATTGGAACAACAAGGGTGGAACGGGGAAAACCAGTTTGGCTTTTCAGTCAATATGCGAATTCGCCGTTCAGAAACCTCGCAAGCGAATTTTGGTTATCGATGTTTGTCCTCAGGCCAATTTAAGTGAACTTTTGCTAGGTGGTCAAGAGAACGGTGGCGGTACAAAACTCTTGGCTCTTCATGGTGAAG
>CAYNMQ010000241.1:0-2997 GCA_964398245.1 uncultured Spirochaetales bacterium
GCCGAGGTTCAATCCCGGAGCGAAATAGGCTTCGCACCAGAACGATTCAAGCGTCTCCCGGCGCCGCCGCTTTCTGCGTCTTGCTCCGGTATTCCCCCGGCGGCACGCCGTGGCGCTCGCGGAAGACGCGATGGAAGTGGGCCACACTGTTGTAGCCCACGGCGAAGCCGATCTCGGCGACCCCGCGGTCGGTGCTCGAAAGGAGCCGCGCCGCCTCCTTGAGCATCATATCTATACCCGGCACTTCCCGTATCTCGCCGGCGAGGCCGATCTCCCCGATAAAAGCGACGCGGGAAGGAATCGCTATGCTGAACAGCGACGAAAGAAGCGATGCCGCGATGGGCAAGTCGCTTGAAGGGGTCTTCAGCCTAAGGCCCCCTACCACATTGACAAAGAGATCGAAGCCGGAAAAGTACACATCCCCCCGCTTCTCAAGAACCGCCGATATCATCGCAAGGCGACCAGCCTCTATGCCGCTCACCACCCGACGCGGCTGGGGAAGATTGGAATTCGCCGCGAGGGACTGCACCTCGATGAGAAAAGGGCGTGTTCCTTCCATGATGAGCGCCAGTGCCGACCCCGAACTGCTTTCCTCCCGGTTCGAAATGAAGAATTGCGAAGGGTTCTCGACCTCCTCGAGCCCGTGGGCGGTCATCGTGAAGATCCCCACTTCATCGGTGCCCCCGAAACGGTTCTTGGTCGTCCGAAGGACACGATAGCCAAGCGCCGGATCGCCTTCGAAGTACAGCACGGTGTCAACCATGTGTTCAAGCAGCATCGGGCCGGCGATCGCGCCTGACTTGGTGACATGTCCTATCACGAAGAGAGTGATGTTGCTCTTTTTCGCCAGATCGAGGAGCCGCACGGCGCATTCTTTTATCTGGGAGATGGAACCGGGTATGCCGGTGACGGCGGTCGAGAACACCGTTTGGATCGAATCGACAAACACCATGTCGAACTTTTCCTTCCCGACGATGTCGCAAAGCACATCCACATTGTTCTCATTACTGAGGAAGAGTCGGCTTTCTTTGTTCGCGCCGGCCAATCGGCCGAATCTCATTTTGACCTGCGACGCCGACTCCTCGCCCGAAAGATAGAGCACCTTATGCCGCCCGGCCAATCTCAACGCGATCTGGAGCATGAGGGTCGACTTGCCGACCCCGGGGGATCCCGAGATGAGGTTATAGCTCCCGCGAACGACCCCGCCGCCGAGGATACGGTTGAACTCGGGAGAACCGGAGTCTATCCGATCGGCCTGCGTCGTATCGACCTCGTCGATATGTACCACCAGCGGCGTGTCGGAAGAGTGCGCGCTGATGGAAAAAGGAGTTTCATCCTTCTCCTCGAAACTCTCCCACTCGCCGCACGCGGGGCAGCGACCGAGCCACTTGAGCGAAGCATGCCCGCAGTTTTTACATATGAAGGTCGTTCTTTTCTTCTTTACCATCTTTTTACCGCACCTTTGCGCCCGTTAGCCTGCCGTATATGAAAAGTTATGACACAACAATCCCGGTGAGGCAATGAAATACCTAAGAAAATTTTACTTTATGCCAACGCTCAGTATAGTGAAAAGGTAATGTCGTAACAGCAGGAATGCCCGTGGCCGTCAGGATCGGTGAGTATTTTGTTCAGCTTGGCAAGATAACCGCGGAACAACTGACCGCAACGCTGGAAAGCCAAAAGGCGGCGAAGCAGCATCTCTATCTCGGAGAAATGCTCGTCAACGAAGGGCTCCTTGCCGAAGCCGATCTTCTCGCCTATCTTGCCGGGATATTCAACATACAATATATCTCGAGCGAAAAGCTCGAAAAGATGACCATTCAGCCGAACATCACCCAGATACTGCCGGAAAAGATCGCCGAATCGCGCGTCATATTCCCGCTCAAGTACAATTTCAACGAGGGGAAACTCACTCTGCTCACCTATGAACCTCAGAACACCCATGCGTTCGAAGAACTCAAGATCATTCTCGATAACATCAAGCAGATAACCCCTGTCGTCGCTTACTCGAAGGCGATAAAAGCGCTCATCGCCAAACAGTACCGCGGCGACCTCATCGCATTCGAGCGCTTTTTCCCGAAAAGCGTCGACCTGAAGGGGTTCGTCCCCGTCGGTGAACCGATCCTCGACAAGGATATGCTCAAACAGGATGCGCCCCGCAAGGCCTTTGCGAAGGCTCCCGGAGGATCCGGGAATACCTCCTTCACCCAGATCATCAATCAAGGCGAGATCCTCCAACAGTCCTCCCCCGAAGAGACGACCATCACCAACCGGATCAATCGTCTGCAGAACGGCATCACCATCTTGGGGCACGAGGAGTTCATCGAGGCGATCAAGGTGTTCACCTCCATCATAGACTCGATACGGGAGGGGGGGTTCAAGAATCACACGCAACGGGTGGTGAGCCTGTGCATAAAGCTCGCCAAGACGATGAAGTTCAACGAGGTGGATCTCAACGACCTCGTCCTTGCCGCCTATCTGCACGATGCCGGGAAGAAAAAACATCTTTCTTCCCTCGATCTCAAGGACAAGGCATGCGCCGACACCTTCATCAAATACTCATCGGCGGGCACCCGCCTGTTCGCCGGATGCAACCTGCCCAAACAGACCAAATCGTTCCTCTCGAACATGTACGAGGTGGTCAACGGGGAAGGCCTGCCTCAAGGACTCAAGGGGACCGACATCCCCGCCGGCGCCCAGATACTCCTTCTCGCCGACACATTCGATTTCATGACACAGGTGTCGGGAGTTCCGGCAGCCACCGCCTTCACCCGGCTGAAAGCCGCCGGTCATTACTCCGACAAACTGCTCGAGATGCTCAAAGAAGAGCTGCAGATAAAGACCATCGCGGCGTCGGTGAAGGCGGCGCAACAGATGAGCGGTTTGGTGGTCTCGGAGAATCGCCTGCTTCTCGAGGAGACGGCACAGCGTCTCGGCGCTCAGAATGTGAAGGTCCTCACCGCCCCTCAAATAGAGATCGCCGCTCTCATGCTCAAA
>CAYNMQ010000242.1:0-2997 GCA_964398245.1 uncultured Spirochaetales bacterium
TGGTGCGGAGATTCGGCGGGCATTCGGCTGGTAGATAAAGTGCGCTGGACTAGCGGGATCTACCATTTCAAAGCACCGACTCCGTCGCTCGATGCGGCGCGGCGTCTTGCCGACTGTCCCAGTGTCCGGTGGGTCGAGTCCGATTTCTATCGCCCCTTCAGCCGGCGCGGCTACCAACCAACCGACCCCTTCTTTCCGAACCACTGGTATCTCGAGAACACCGGGCAGCCCGGTGTCGCGGGGTACGTTGCCCGTCTCGCGGCGGCATGGTTGTTTTTGTTCGAGAGGTGGCTCCTCCCCGGGCAGGGGGTGGTCGTCGGCATCATTGACGACGGTTTCGACCTCGCGCACCACGACCTTGCGGGCGCCTTTCTGCAGGGGATCGACCTTGCCGATGATGACGATCTCCCGATGATCGGCCCCTACGACCTTCACGGCACGGCGGTCGTCGGCCTTCTCGGCGCCCGGTGGAACAACGGCATCGGTATCGCCGGCGTCTGTCCTCACTGTCTTATCGTGCCGGTGCGGGTGAGTTCCGACCTCATCAACGGGACGACCGAGATCGAGGCCTTCACCTACCTTCTTGACCGCGGCGTGGAGATCATCTCGAATTCGTGGGGGCCGACCGATCACGGCGGGCCGATGGAGATGAGCGAGACGCTCAAGGAGATCTTCTCGACGGCAGTTGCCGAAGGACGCGATGGCAAGGGGACGATCATCCTCTTCGCGGCGGGCAACGGCAACGAGGACATCTCGGCGCCGGAGAGTTTCGACGGGTTCGCCGCCAACCCGTGGGTCATTGCGGTCGGTGCGGTGAACGCATCGGGCGTCAAGACGCTCTACAGCGACTGGGGGAAGGACCTCGACCTCATGGCGCCGAGTTGCGACACCGACCTCGACGATTTCGAAGACCCCTTCGATCTCGCCATGATCCGCGACGGCGTCTGGACGACCGACAACACCGGATTCGACGGCTACGACGCCGGCGACTACACCCCCGGCTTCTGCGGCACCTCGGCGGCGACCCCGATAGCGGCGGGGATCGTGGGGCTCCTCCTCTCCGCCTCACCCGATCTCTCATGGCAGGAGGTGTACGACATCCTCACCACGACCGCCGACAAAGTGAGCCCGCGCGACGCCCGCTACGACGAGGACGGCTTCAGCCCCCGCTACGGCTATGGCCGGACAAACGCGCTCGCCGCCCTCGAAAAGGCCTGCGACCTCTTCGGCTGTCCCGGCCGTCAACCGGTTTCCGAGGAACCCATCGATCCGCTCGAACCGGATGCCATCTTCGTGGAAGAGATGGGAACACTCTCCGACGACGACGCGCCACTCGCGGGTGAAGGGCCGCGGGACGACCCGGGAGCCTGTGCGCTCCTTGTTCTCTAGTTGACTTTCTCATTTCAATAAGGTATAGAACCACCTGAAGCGGGTGTAACTCAGTGGTAGAGTGCCAGCTTCCCAAGCTGGAGGTCGCGGGTTCAAGTCCCGTCGCCCGCTCCAAATTTTTTGGTAGGGTGATGTGCAGAGAGTACGGTTCCTCTCCATCGTTCTTCTGCTGTTCCTCGCATCGCTCTTCGTAGCCCGCTTTTCGTTCTATCCTCTTTTTCGTTCCTATCTCGATCTCCGCTATGGTGTACAGATAGACCTCGCAAAGAGCGAGGTGTGCGGCCTTACCTGCCTGAAATTCCCGGCCGTTTCGGTGGAGATGCCGGGGGCGTTCCGTCTCGCGGCAGAGGAGGTGCAGGTCGTAGTGGCCCTCCGTCCGGGGGAATGGTTCCGTTTCTTGCCCTTCGTTTCGCGTTTTTCGGTCTCCCGCGCCGAGGTGGAAATTTCTGATCCGGGCAGGTTGTTCGGAGGGGAGGGCACCTTCTCGTGGGAGAGCCTGCCTGAATTCCCGTTCGGCGAGATAGCGCTGGGGCGGATCGATGCGCGCATTGTGCTCGGCGGCGGCGAACTGCGCCTTGCGCAGGTGTCGGTGTCGGGAAATGAGCGCTACACCCTTTCGGTAGAGGAGGCGTCGTACCGCCATCCGCGGCTGAAGATCCCTTTTTCGGGAAAGGGATTCGTTAGCCTCCGGGCGAAAGGGAGCGACTATGCGCTCGAGTCGATTGCGTGGACGGGCGACGGGTTCTCGCTTGACGGCAAAAATCTCTCCGGCGAGTTCGGCGGCACGGCCACGCTTGATATTGAGCGGCTCATACGCCGTTTCGACGATCATCCGCCGACCGGCGCGGTGAGGATGGACTACCGGATCGCGATCACCGACCACACGCCGCGGCTTGCGGTGCAACTGCACGCCGACCGCCTCCGCTGGCAGGACTTCCGCATCTACGAAATCACTTCCGATTTTTCGGTTGATCCGCAGGGACTCACCGTGGAGCAACTGGTCCTTTTCGACCGTGGTGCGCCGGTTGTCTCTCTCGGCGGTGCCATGACATGGGCGGAGCGGGTGATGCGCGGAAAAGTCCGCCTGAAGGACCTCGACTTTCGCAACACGCTCACCCGGTTCGGTGTCCCCTGTTGGGTTGATATGTGGCTGTCGGGAAACATTGATTACTCGTTCTCGTTCGAGACACTCGTCGCCGACTATGTCACCGACCTTTCGGTGAGCGGGTTCGGGGTGCTTACCGCCGACCGGTTCGCCATCCTCGAACTCGCCGACACCTATCTCGTCACCGGCCGCGGCCAGATACGCCCCGATCGGGTGATCCTCTCGGCGGCCGAGGCGCGCCTTGCCGACGAAACGACCCATGTCTTCCTTCATGACAGTTGGTTCGATTTCACCGACAGTTTCCAGATACTCATCTCGAATGCCTCGTGGATAGATCTTGGCCGCGTCCGCATGATCGCCGAGCTGGCGACGGCAGGGAAAGGGGCGATAGATGTGAGCATCACCTCGAAGTACGAGAACCCGCGCATTGTCGGTCACTTCGTCGGCAATGACTGCGCGGTCGCCGGATTCGCCACCGAACGGTGCGATCGCACCAGAGCGTG
>CAYNMQ010000243.1:0-2970 GCA_964398245.1 uncultured Spirochaetales bacterium
CGACTCGTGCCCCCCGTTCCTTCCCCGTCATCCGATCACACGCGGACGCCTGGAAACGGTCCGCACCGAAGAACAAAAACTGTATCCCGAGATAGAAGAGCTCATACGGCGCGCCATTACCGAGGCCGAGAGGTTCGATGTTTAAGCCGCTCAAGAAGAGCACCGTGCTCTCTCCCGACATTATCGAGGTCAAACGGCTCTTGCGACGTCATCGTCTCCATTCGGTCTGCGAGTCGGCGCACTGTCCCAACATCGCCGAGTGCTTCGGCGCCAAGACGGCGACATTCCTCATCATGGGGAACACCTGCACCCGCCATTGCCGCTTCTGCAACATACCCTCGAACGAAAAGCCGGCACCGCTCGATCCCGGCGAACCGGAGGAGATCGCCGCCGCTGCCGCCGAGTTGGGCCTCCGTCATGTCGTCGTCACCTCGGTCACGCGCGACGATCTTCCCGACGGAGGCGCCCTGCATTTCGCCAAGACGATCGAAGCGATACGGAAAAAGAGTCCCGCGACCAAGGTGGAGATCCTTACTCCCGATTTCAAAGGAGACCCCGTTGCGCTTTCCTCCGTTGCCGACGCCCGCCCCGATGTGTTCAACCACAATGTGGAAACGGTTCCTCGGCTCTATGCGACGGTTCGACCGGAGGCCGACTACCGCCGGTCGCTCGAAACGATATCCTTTATGAAACGGCGCGGCCTTATGACGAAATCGGGGTTCATGCTGGGGCTGGGGGAAGAAGATGACGAGATCGAGGCACTTCTCCGCGCCCTTGCCGCTCATGGGTGCGACATCGTCACGATCGGGCAGTATTTCCGTCCGTCGTTAGCTCACCTCCCCGTCGTCCGCGACTATGGCGATGACGAATTCGCGCGATGGCGTACGGCTGGGCTCGCCATGGGTTTTCGTGAAGTGTATGCGGGCCGGTTCGTGCGCAGTTCGTTCCATGCGGCGGAGGTCGCCGAGCATGCGGGGACCGTTCGGGCTCCGGGCGCTTAGCCGCGCGCCTCTTCTCCGGGTCCGTGCTGCGATTCCAGCGCCGCAAGCGAAATGTGGTTGCGCCACAACCAGAAAAGACCGCTGATGGTGACCGGAACGACCTGCGCCAGATGCAACACGCGCGCGACCGCCATCCCCAAAGCGGTGACCACCGAGAATATCTCGAGCGATTTCACGACCGCGAACTGGAACACGCCAAGACCGCCCGGCGTCGACGGGATGAGCATTCCCATGTTGACCGTCACCAGCATGAGGAGATATGCCATCCACGGAATGTCGAGTCCGAACGCCTTCACGACAAGGACATACACGCCGATCTCGATAGCCCATACCACGAAGGAAAGGAGCAACACCACCCCAAGTTGAGGAAGCGACTCGACCGCCCGAGTACCCGTCAAGAACTTCTCGGCGAGTTCGAACGGGAATCCGAGACGCTTCGGCATCTTCGTCCCCAGCGCCCGCACGATCCTGATGGGCAGATCCGAGAAACTGCTGAACAGGATGAACAGGAACAGGGAGACGAAAATGAGCCCCGCCAACTCGGCGAGATTCCTCACCCACCCGGGGAAAGGATAGGCAAAGAGGAGAACGGCCAGAATAAGAAACACGGTGAGTCCGTCGAAGACCCTCTCTACGAAGATGGAAGCAAGCGCGGCGGTGCGCGAGATGTCGTTGCGCATTCCGGCGAGGTACGCCCGCGTGAACTCGCCGATGCGCGAGGGAAGCACATTGTTCACGGCATACCCGGCGACGAGCAGACGCGTCGTCTCCGACAGGGACATCTTCTTGAGGTGAAGAAGCAACACCCTCCAGCGCATGCCACGCACGATGAAGGAGGAAAGATAAAGAAGAACGCCGGCCACGACATACGAAAGACGGCTTTCGGCAAGGTAGTCGAAAAAAAGCATCATATCTATCTTGCGAAACAACAACCAGAACAGAAAGACGGTCACGCAAAAGCCGAGGATCGCCTTCAGGTGGTTGCTCACCCCGTTCATACCGTTATGCGCCTCCGCCTATCGCAACGGTGCGGCGATACCTTGTGATCACCGTTTCGGTGCGCGCGAACTCGCGCTCGAGCAGGTCATAAAGCGACCGGACACCGGCGATATCGCCTTCGGCCGCCGCCTTCTCCAAACGGAACGCCGCCTCTTTCATCACGCCGGCGCCGATGGTGACGCACATCCCTTTGATCACGGATGCCTCTTTATGCACGATGTCCGCATCGCGCCACTCGGCAACGAGATCCGCGATCCGATCAAGCCGGCGCCGGGTATCGGTGAGAAATAGCTCGAGCATCTCTTCTTCGAAACGACGGTCCCCTCCCGACGCACGACGGAGGACCGCACTGTCAAACACCGGGTTCCCCTCGGCATGCTCGGCCGCCTTCTCACGCCATTCAGGGAAAACCATCAGACCAATCTTCGCGACGAGCGTGCGCAACGCCTCGACCGTCACCGGTTTGGCGATACAGTCGTCCACACCGGCGGCAAGGCACCGTTCTCGATCCTCTGGCGCCGTCGGAGCTATCAGAGCGTACAACGGTGTCCGAGAATCCCCTCTTTCCTCCTGACGGATGAGACGCGCCGTCTCACACCCATTCCCCAGCGGCATATGGCTGTCCAAAAGCACCAGCTCATAGGACCCCCGCCTCCACAATTCAATGGCCTCGGCGCCATTGCTCGCGACATCGCACGACAGGCCCAAAGACTCAAACATCCTCCGCATGATCTTTTGATTGACCAGGTTGTCCTCCGCAAGAAGCACCCTCCCTGCCGCCTTGCGCCCTGGACGATCTTCGGGAACACCCCCCGCTTTCGCCTCATCGCCGATTCCCGGCCCCGGAGCACGGCCCCCTTCTTCTTTCTCGTCCAGGTCGATAACCACCCCTACGAAGTGTATATCGTTGTCGGATATCGCCGCCGAGAAACGAAACGAGACGCGTCGCATCTCTCCCTCGGCGGATCGC
>CAYNMQ010000244.1:0-2954 GCA_964398245.1 uncultured Spirochaetales bacterium
GGCGGAGGCGATCTTGGTGATCACCCGCCAGACATCACCGGCATCATCAAGGAATCGCGTCAGATGGTGCCGCTCGCCTACATCATCATCCCGATGGCGTGGTTCTTCCTCTTTAGCAAAAACGCTCAGCGAGAGGGCCCCTCCGCCGATGGATAACCTCACCGTCCTCCCCCGCCGCATCGCGGTTCTCTGCTCTCTTCTGGTTGTGCTTCATGTCGTCTTCTTCAAAGTCTACGACGAACGCGACCCGCGCTATGTGAGTCCCAACGAGCGCCCACGGCTTTTCCTCGCCCATGCGCTTGCCGAGCGCCTGTCGGTCGAGATAACCCCGGAGGTGCAACGATTCGGCTGGTCAATAGACATGGCCAAGCGAGGCGAGCGCTACTACTCCGACAAGCCGATCTTCCAAAGCATCCTCGCCGCGCCGGTGATCGCCGCGCACCAGTTCGTTTCCGGCGGCACCTTTCGAGAGGCGAACGCGCTCTGGCTCGTCAAAGCGACGACCCTCGTCCCCTTCGCGCTTCTTTTGTTCTGGCTCTTCTATGGCGCGGTCTTCTCTTTCTCCCGATCCGTTCCCTTTTCGCTCTTCTCCGCATGGGCGCTCTTCGCCGGGACACCGATCTCGACCTACTTCACCGTCTTCTTCTCCCATTCGGTAAGCGCCACCCTTCTCTTCGCGTTCTTCCTCCTCGTCCGCCGAACGATCGCCGCACCGGATAGGGCAACGCTCTTTCTGAGCGGGTTCATCGGCGCGTGCACCTTCCTCAACGAATATCAGACGGCGGTCCCGCTCATGATACTTTCGCTTTTCCTTCTTTTTTCTCTCCGCGAGAAACGACCATTCCTCTTCTTCATCGCCGGGACCGTGCCCATCGCCGCGCTATTCATCGCCTATAACCTCGCCACCTTCGGTACGCCGCTCACTTTCGGCGTGGCCCATGAGGATTACGAAGAGTTCCGCGCCATGCACCAAAAAGGGCTCTTCGGCATTGGCCTTCCCAATGGGTGGGTGCTCTTCGACCTTCTCCTTTCCCTGAAGATGGGCGTGCTTACCCTTTCCCCGTTCCTTTTCTTCGCCATTGTCGGCGCCTGCCGTCGCTGGCGTGAGGCACGCGGAGAGACAATAACGCTGCTTTCCCTCATTCTCTCCTACTTCATCATGATCAGTTCGCTTGAGAATCCGCACGGCGGCTGGGCCTTCGGCGCCCGCTATCTCGTTCCCATCATACCATTCGTGGGGCTCCTCGCCGCCTACGGCATGCACGCTCTTTTGGAAAGACATGCCCTCTGGCGAGTGGCGGCGGCAACGCTCGTGATCATCTCGTGCACCATCTTCACCGCGGCCAACGGCATGCGTCCCCTCATCGAAGAGATATTCCGCAATCCCCTCGCGAACTATTATCTCATGGCGCTCAGAGAGCGTTACCTCATTTTCTCCTCGGTACTTTCCCCCTTCGGCGTGACCCCCTACCATTCGTTCGTAGCGTTCTTCGTCATCTTCATCACGGCATCCCTCGCGTTCGTCTCCTCGATCATGCGTCCTCTCCCGCGTATCGCCGGAACGGCCCTCTCTGCCGCGGCCGCTGTCCTCATAGTGACCCTCATGCTCTTCCCCTACCACGGCCGCCTCGACGAACGGAAGTTCTTCTACTGGATGATGGTGCAAGACCGTGCCGGAGCCAGCGCGGCGATGAAAGAGCAGATATTCGACAACAACTTCGGACGCGCCGCCGAGATACTCCGGAGCATCCGCCATGCGAAGTGAACTCCTCGCGATCGGGCTGTTCGTTCTCGTGGCCGCCACCGCGACCATGACCGTACGACATGCGCTCTGTCGCGATGGGGAACGGAACGCGCTCGTGCGCCTGCTCGCCGAACATGCGCCGCTCATCGAGAAAGACAAACAACGGGTCGTCCTCCTCTACCCCGCTTCGGCCTTTTCTGAGATCATCGTCGGCATGAACCTTCCGCAACACCGTCTCCTGCCGGTCCCCGATCGCTTCGTTCCCGTTGACCACCGCGCCATCGCCTCGTTCGGCGCCGTGTGGCTCGTCACGCCGCGCGGCAAGGCGCCGCGCCCGTTCGAGGGCGCTCTCCTTTCCATAGAGAAAACGGCCGCCTCGGATCGTTTCATCCTCTATCGCCTCACTCCGCCACGGCAGGTCGCTTTCACCGCCATCGCCGGCGGCGCCGGTGGGAATCCCTTTTCACTGCTTTGTCCCTTAAAGACTTTCCCTGATTTCATCTCCTTTGTCTCTCCTAAAGAGGGGCTGACCGCCTTGCGGGTTCTTTGCCGCGATTCCCAAGGGACCGAAAAGGAACAGAGGACTTTCGGCGATCCCCGAAAAGGGACGCAAACGCCGCTATCCTGCCCCGAGGGAAGAGGCGCGACGGGTATGACCCTCTCCGCCGATCACATAGTGCGCGGCATTGCGCTTCACTGCTCCGCAGAGAACGCGCCGACGGTCGGACGCACCAACCTTCCCGCCACACGCCTTGCGTGCCCCGAAGGCGCCGCCATCAAAGGATTCTTCGGATCCTCGGGCGCTCTCATTGACTCGCTCGGTCTCGCCTGCGGGAAATAAACGGAAAAGACCGGGGCGACCTATCCGAACATCTTGGGCATCGAAGGCAGGTTGCGCCCGTAGAATATCTCGTTCATCTCGCGGGTGAGGCGCTGCCGTATCTTGCGCTTCTCCATCGAGTTGAGCTGGCGCTTCGAGACCCCGAAAAGGTAATTGTCAAGATCGAAATCGCGGAGGATCATCTTGGTATGGAAGATGTTGTCCTGATAGACATTGAGGTCGACGCAGTGGAACTTGTCGAGCGTGTCGGGGGGGATGAAGTTCTGTATCGAGTGTATCTTGTGGTCGATGAATATCTTGCGGCCGTCCATGACCCGCGTGAAGCCGCGGACCCGGTAGTCGATGATGACGACCTCGGAATCGAAGCTT
>CAYNMQ010000245.1:0-2948 GCA_964398245.1 uncultured Spirochaetales bacterium
CGACCGTCGGAAGCATAGCGCTGGACGACGTCACCGCGACCGGCGGGGCGACCGGCGACCTTTTGTTCCTCAACGGCATCAATTCGGGCGGCTATCCGCTTCCGACGCTCTGCATATCGAACCCCCGCGACGCGTGGGATCTGTCGGCGAAAGCGATCCATGTCGCCGACCGGCTCCGGTGTCCCGTCATCCTGCTCGCTTCGAAGGAAACGGTCATGACCGTGCAGGATGTCGATACGGCTTCCCTGCCGCCCATTGAGCGCGTCACGCGTCGTTTCTATGCCGGCTCCGGCCCGTATCAGCCCTATGCGCCCGAGGCGGACGGCGTTCCGCCGCTCCTCCCGGTCGGGAACGATCGTTTCCAAGTGCGCATCACCGCTTCGACGCACGACCGTAAGGGAGATCTGCAACACACGACGCCGGATGCGATGGCGAACAGCCGTCGCCTTGCCGAGAAGGTGGTGAACAACATTGACGGATACACTTGGTATGAGTGGGACGAGGTCTCAGCCGACACCGTGGTCGTCGCCTACGATGTCACCGCGGCGGCGGCGCGTGATGCGGTGGCGATGCTCCGCGCCGAGGGAAGAAAGGTGTCGCTCTTCATCCCCAAGACGCTGTTCCCCGTACCGCCGAAGTACCTCGATATCTTGGGAAGGTATCGCAAGGTCGTCTTTGCCGAAGAGAACCTTCAGGGGCAGTACCGCGAGATACTCTTCGGAAAAGCGGGACGCGAAGGAGTGCGCGGCGTCAATGCGATCGGGCGACTTATCACACCCGAAGAGATAGCGGCGGAGGTGCGATCATGAGCGGACAATTCCTTTCCCTCGAAAACCTTCCTTTCTGTAAAGGGTGCGGCCACAACATCGTGTCGCAGAATCTCGAAAAGGCGCTTTCGTCTCTGCCGGGGCTCTCGCCGCTCGATGTCATCGTGGTGACCGACATCGGCTGTATCGGCATCATAGACAAACAGTTCACGACCCACACGGTACACGGACTTCACGGTCGTTCGGTGGCGCTCGCCGCCGGTATCGCCATGGCGCTCGACGACCCGAAAAAGAAGGTCATTGCGCTTCTCGGCGACGGTGGCGCCACGATCGGACTGCAACACCTCATGGAGGCGGCGCAACGCAACATTCCGCTTACCGTCATCGTGCACAACAACATGCTCTACGGGATGACCGGCGGCCAGCCTTCGGGTCTCACGCCGCGCGGATTCAAGACTCCCATCATGCCTGACGGCAAGCCTCAGACAGGTTACGATCTGTGCAAGGTGCTCCATGCGGCAGGGGCGCCGTCGGTGCGGCGGATCCTTGCTCTGGGCGACTTCTCGGCGGAACTTGCCGATGCGCTTCAGGTCGAAGGATTTTCATTCGTGGAAGCGATGGAGTTGTGCCCCAGTTATGGCGTCAAGTTCAACCCGAATCGCAAACTCGACGACATCGCCAAGGAGGCGGGCATCGAGATAGGGAAGTGGCGGACAACCGGGGAGCGCCCCTCGTTCCATGCCGAACGACGGGAGAAACGACCGAGTTTGATCGAGAATGAGAAGGCGATACCGGTTCGTTATACCTCGACGCTGAAAGGACGGTACACGATCGTTCTTTCCGGCTCTGCCGGCGAGGGGGTGCAGTCGGCGGCCGAGTATCTCGCCCAAGCGGCGATAGCCTGTGGGCTCCACGCAACGAAGAAGGGAAGTTATCCGGTCACCGTCGGCGTCGGATTCTCGATGGCCGAGATCATCCTTTCGTCGGAACCGATACATTTCACCGGCATCAGCGAGCCCGATGCGGTGCTCGTCACCTCGGGAGACGGCCTTGGCAAAGTGCGCGGCATCGTCGAAAAGATGTCGCGCGGAACGGTCTATCTCGACAGCACGCTCGAAGCGCCTGCCACCAAGGCTTCCGTGGTGAAACACGATTTCCGCGGGCCGCTTGGCGGACGCAGTGCGGTGTTCGTCGCGCTGGTGACGCTCCTTGGACGCAACAGCGTCATTCCGCCGGAGGCATTCGTGACGGTCCTGAAGGAGAGTTCTCTCGGAAAGAAACTTGATTTCGATAAGTTACGGGCGGCGGTAAGCGGCTATTGAGTTTCCTGCGGCGATAGGTATAGTCTTTCCGATGTGCGAAGAAGCGTATGGTCTAACAACCTGATATAACGGAGGAGCAGATGGCCAAGTATGTCTATTTCTTCGGACCCGATGGAGCCGAAGGCAATGCCGAGATGAAGAATCTCCTCGGCGGCAAGGGAGCGAACCTCGCCGAGATGTCGAACCTCAAGATACCGGTGCCGGCCGGATTCACCATCTCGACCGAGATGTGCACCGTGTATTATAAAATGGGGGGACGCTACCCGGATGACCTCAAAAAGCAGGTCGCCGATAACCTCAAGAGAGTCGAAAAGGCGATGGGGATGGAGTTCGGTTCGCCGACCAATCCGCTCCTCGTCTCGGTGCGCTCCGGCGCGCGCAAGTCGATGCCGGGCATGATGGAGACGGTGCTCAATGTCGGTCTCTGCTCCGCCACGATACCGGGGCTCATCGCGAAGACGAACAACCCGCGCTTCGTCTATGACGCCTATCGCCGTCTCATCATGATGTACTCCGATGTCGTGATGGAAAAGGCGGCCGGCATCGAGCCAGGCGACGGCTAGGGGATACGCTACCAACTCGACGAGATGCTCGAAGAGATCAAACATCACCACGGATACGCGACCGATGCCGATATTCCCGAAGACGAACTGCGTCCCCTTTGTGACCGCTTCAAAGAAAAGGTGCGCGAGGTGCTCGGCAAAGAGTTTCCCGACGATCCGTGGGAGCAACTCTGGGGCGGCATCGGCGCCGTCTTCGCCTCATGGAACGGCAAGCGGGCCGTTGCCTACCGCCGCATAGAAGGCATCCCCGACGATTGGGGAACGGCGGTCAATGTGCAGGCGATGGTCTTCGGCAA
>CAYNMQ010000246.1:0-2940 GCA_964398245.1 uncultured Spirochaetales bacterium
GATGAGGTGGTGAGGGATCCCCTGTCGTTCCTCGAGCGAGGGCGTCGCCGCACCGATGACCAGGTCGTGATATATCTGCACCGCGTCGGCGCCGACGATCTCGCCGCCGACTTCCTTGGCGAGTGTGACGGCGTAGGCGCTCTTACCGGATGCGGTCGGCCCAAGGACGACGATCATCGCCCAACCTTACGGTCGAGTTCTTCCTTGCGGATGACAACGAAAAAGGGACGGCCATGCGGGCAGGTGAGCATTTCCGAAGCGTCTATGTCGGCGATGAGGCGGGCGATCTCTCCGGGTTCGAGCGGCCGTTCGGCGCGCACCGCGCTCTTGCAGGCGCGCGTGGCGACGAGGCTCAGGAACTTTTCGTCCCATGCCGTCGAGAAGCCCTGTTCGAGGATGTCGGCGATCATGCCTTTGACGAGCGCCGGCCAGTCGGTTTCAAGCGGAAGCGCCGGAACGCCGCGGATGACGAGCGTCTCCTCGTCGAGTTCGTCGAGCACGAAGCCCAGCGAGGAAAAGATCGAGCCCCGTTCACGGAACACCGCCATCTCGGCAGAGGAGAGGCGAACGGTCAGCGGCACTATCGCCATCTGGGTAAGGCCGCTTTTGCGCTCCATCGCCTGACGGAGCCGGGTATAGACGATCCGTTCGTGGGCGGCGTGCTGGTCGACGAGATAAAGGGTTTCGCCGCGTTCGACGGCGACATAGGCGCCGAAGAGGGTCCCGATCATCCGGTGTCCCGTAAGGGTGACCGAGGCATCGAATCCGTCGGCCGGCGGGGAAGGTTCGTCGCTTTTTGCCGAAGGGAAAAGAGGGTAGGATGCCTGCCGGTCGGCGACCCGTCCCGCGGCGGCGGCGGGGGCGGGATAGCGCGGCGTCTCGTCGCGCTCCGGTGCGGCGGGAAAAGGTTCACGGCTGTTCGCCTCATGGCGGAGCACCGTAAGCGCCGTGAGGAAGAGCTCTTCGACGCAGGCGAGCACCACCGCTTCGGTGCGGAATCGCACCTCGCTTTTTGCCGGGTGGACATTCACATCGAGCGCGTCGTCGGGGAGCGTGAGCATGAGCTGCTGGTTGGCGCGGTTCTCGCGGCCGAGTGTTTCGCGCAGGACACGCAGAATGACCGCATTGATGGGGCGGGCGCTCACGATGCGGCCGTTCACCGTTATCACCGAAGGGCCGGTGAAGGTGCGGTAAGGCGAGGCGAGGAGGAGCGATCCTTCTACGCCCTCCCGCCGGACGGTGTTCGCGACTATCTCGGCGCGCGGCGCCTTCCAGATGGCGGCGGCGCGTTCCAGCGTCTCGCGGGCGGGGGAGAGGGAAAAGGCGCTCTTCCCTTCGGCGGTGAACGAGAAGCCGACTTGCGGATTCACCATTGCGAACCGTTGGACGAGCTCCTTAACCGCCGCACCTTCGCGTTCATCCGATTTGAGGAACTTGCGGCGCGCCGGCAGGTTGAAGAAGAGGTCTTCGACGACCACCTCAGTCCCGCGGGGGAGAGAGATGGGGGCGCTCGACCGAAGGATGCCGCCGTGCACCTGCACCGAATATCCCTCGCCGTGACGCGGCGCCGACGAACAGGTGAAGCGGCTCACCGCGGCGATCGAGGGGATGGCCTCGCCGCGGAATCCGAGCGTGTGGATGCGGGCGAGGTCCTCCGCCGAGGCTATCTTGCTCGTCGCGTGCCGTTCGAGCGCCATGAAGAGGTCTTCCTTCTCCATGCCGCAGCCGTCATCGGATACCCGGATGCGGTCTTTTCCCCCCTTCATTGTCTCGATGACGATGCGCGATGCGCCGGCGTCGAGCGCGTTTTCGATGAGTTCCTTCACCACCGAGGCGGGGCGTTCGACCACCTCGCCGGCGGCTATCTTGTTCACGAGGTCGTCGGGAAGGCGGCGGACGGTCGTCATAGCAGGTATCCTCAGGCAAGGTTTTTCAGCAGTGCGAGCAGAAACACGAAGAAAGAGGCGACGCCGACGACGAGGGCGACGGCGATGATCTTCTGCCGCCGACGGGAAAGGGTGACGACGACCGCCTCTTCGTCTCCCGGTGCCTTTTCCTCGACGACCGTGATACGGCGCCACAACAGCGCGCCGAATGCCGTCAGTCCGCCGAAGATGACCGCGGCGAGGATCCACCACACGACGGCGAGTTGCGACTGTTTGCGTTCTTCGAAGCGCCGTTCCTGTTCGTTGCCAGAAAGAAAGGTGGCGAGCCGGTGGAAGCGGCAGGCGGGATAGCGCGCAAGAAGGAGCGGCACGAGGTCTTGCCGATAGCGCATGAGGTCGGCAAGGAGCGCTTGATAGTAGGGGTCGGCGACATCGCTTTCGGCGGCCTTTTCGCGCGTCCAGACGAGGAAGTGGCCGTTCGGCCCTGCCGAATCGAACGAGACCTGAATGCGATCGCAGGCCTCATATCCTGCAGGAAGCGGATCACCTTCGGGTCGTCCGGTGACGATGTCGCTGAAGAGCCACTTGCCGGCGCGCCAGCAGTCCACATGGACATTCTGCGCCTCGACGAGGGTGCGGAGCACGAGCCGTTCTCCCTCCCGGGTAAGCGAGAACATGCGTCCCACATAGGGGTAGGGAAGTTCCATGCCCGTTCCGTCGGCAAAGCGGGCGGTTGCACGCCGGGCAATGGGGAGAGGGAGAACCGCCTCGCCGACGCCGTTGAGGAGGAGCGCCGGCACGCCGTCTATGGTCACCTCGTCGTCGCGGCAGGGTCCGGTATCGGTCATGCACACGATGGTGACCCGATTGTCGACCTCGCCGAACATCCGTATCGTCTCGGGGAGGACATAGAGCCGCCGCGGGGATCGTTTCATCGCCTCGACCGCGGCGCGCGCCGCTTCGAGTTCCTGCGCGGTGAACCAATCGTCGGGCGGCGGCGCGGTGCCCCGCGCCAAGAGTTCGGAACATGCGCCCGGCTAGCGGTAGGGTGTCT
>CAYNMQ010000247.1:0-2921 GCA_964398245.1 uncultured Spirochaetales bacterium
GTAAGCCCGGCCAACTTCCATTCGCCGACGCAGAGCGTCATCTCGGGGATCGCCGAAGGGGTTGACTATGTCATCAACAAACTGAAGTCGGAGAACAAGAAGGCGATGAAACTGAAGGTCTCGGCGCCGTTCCACAGCGAACTCATGAAGCCGGCCGAGGAACGGATGCGCGAGGTGCTCTGGGGCATGCGGGTGAACACCTTCCGCGTGCCGGTCATCGCGAATGTCACGGCGCGTCCCTACAGTTCGGTGGACGAGATCCGGCCGCTGCTCACCTCGCAGATCTGCGGCGCGGTCAACTGGGAGGATTCGATACACTTTGCCCACCGCGAGGGGGTCACCGAACTCATCGAGGTCGGGCCGGGCAATGTGCTTGCGAAGCTCGCAAACCAGATAATCCCCGAGATGAAGACGCGCAATGTCGCGACGCTCGCCGACATCGAGAATTTCTCGCTGTAGACCTTAGTTTTTTCCGATAAACGGCTTCAGTGCCGCGTTCCAGCGGCGCAGTTTTTCAGCGAAAGGTATCCGTGCGCAGGCGGGGCTCGTCGAGGGAAGTTCAAGTATCGTGAGGCGCTTTTTGATCGTTTCGGAAAGGTGCGGCCAGATGTGGCGGCGGAACGCCTGCCGCGCCTTACTGCCGTTGAAGGCGACCGCTCCGATCGTCGGATGGGCGGCGAGCAGTTCACCGATCGCGGTGGGGATTTCGCTGTCGGGCCTGATGTCTCCGTCGCCGGAGCCTTCCCGCGCGCAGTGCTTGAGAACATCCCAGAGGGCGACACCGTTCCGTTTCAATGTTTCAAGCCGCTCTTTATACGGTCGTTCATGTCCCGCGCCGCAGAGTTTTCCCATGATGCGCCAGAAACTGTTCTGCGGGTGTCCATAGTATTGCCGCATCGCGAGCGACCGTTCACCCGGCATCGAGCCGAGGATGAGAAGACGCGGTTTTTCCCCGACGACGGGAGGAAAACTGGTGCAGTATACAAGGTTCTTTCGCATGGAAGAAAGATATGCTGGAAGGCGTATTTTTGTCAACGAAAGTGAAAACTTACCGTATTCTTGTTGATTTCTCACGCAACAGCCGTATAAAGGACTTTCGTGTTTGGTGTTTCACATGAGGAACCTTAATTGTATCGTCAGGGAGGACGACATGGTGAAGAAGATTGACTTTTTGAGCGAAATGGTGAAAGCGGAGGGGGCGCGGTACTACCGCGAGGTTTCGGTGGACGGCGGTTTCTGGCAAGTTCTCTCCGACAGCGGGATCCTCGCCTTCTCGAACATTGCGGGGCTCGACGAGACGGTCTTCGTCTTCAACTTCGGTAAGACCGAGACCACGGCGCGCGTGACGGTGGATAAGGATCTCTGCCCCGTGGGGACCAAGTTCAAAGATGTGAGCGGCGCGCCACAAAAGACCTACAAGGTCGAAGAGGTCGATGGGCGCAATTTCGTGACGGTGACGCTCAAGCCGGGCTACGCCGCAGTGCTCGTGAAGAAGATTTGACCGAGTAAGCCTTTCCGAAAATCCTTGCTTTAGCCGCACAACGCTCTATCATCGCCCTGCGTGTCAGTGAACCACGATCATGATGAAGGAGGAGACCATGGGATGCGGCTGCTGCAACAATGAGACGAAGAGACTCTCATCGAAGGAACTCATCGGGATGGAACATCGTTACGGGGCGCATAACTATCACCCGATCGAGGTGGTCATCTGCTGCGCCGAAGGGGTCTGGGTGTGGGACCCTGAGGGAAAGAAGTACCTCGATTGCCTCTCGGCATACTCGGCGGTCAATCAGGGGCACCGCCATCCCGCGATCGTGAAGGCGCTCAAGGAGCAGGCCGATGTGCTCACGCTCACGAGCCGCGCCTTCTTCAACGACAAGTGGCCGCTCTTCGCCAAGAAACTCTGCGAGTATACCGGTAAGGAGATGGTGCTTCCGATGAACACCGGCGCCGAAGCGGTCGAGACGGCGATAAAACTCTCGCGCCGCTGGGGCTACGAGGTCAAGAAGGTCGAGAAGGATCGCGCCGAGATCATCGTGATGCGCGAGAACTTCCATGGTCGCACGACGACCATCGTCGGATTCTCCACCGACCCCGACGCCTACACCAACTATGGCCCCTTCACGCCGGGCTTCGTCCATGTCGACTTCGACGACCCCGAGGCGGTCGAACGGGCGATAACGAAGAACACCGTCGCGGTCCTCGTCGAGCCGATCCAAGGCGAGGCGGGCGTTCGGGTGCCGCGTGACGGCTATATGAAACGGCTCCGTGAGATATGCACCAAGCACAAGGTGCTCCTCGTCGCCGACGAGGTGCAGACCGGCTTCGGGCGCACCGGCAAGAAGTTCTGTTTCATGCATGACGGCATCGAGCCCGATGTCATCATCATGGGCAAGGCGCTCGGCGGCGGCATGATCCCGGTTTCGGCGGTTGCGGCGAACAAGGACATCTTGGGTGTCTTCACGCCGGGAACTCACGGCTCGACCTTCGGCGGCAATCCGCTCGCGTGCGCCGTCGCGATGGCGGCGATCGATGTGCTCGAGAACGAACGGCTCGCGGAACGCTCCGCCGAGATGGGCGCTTACTTCATGGGCAAACTCAAGGAACTGCAAGCGCGATCGAAGAAGATCAAGGAGGTGCGCGGCAAAGGGCTCCTCATCGGTGTGGTGATGGACAAGGAGGTTCTTTCCAAGGCAAACGAAAAGGCGCGCAAGTACACGACCGCGCTCAAAGAGAGAGGGGTGCTGGCAAAGGAGACGCACGACTGGATCATCCGCTTCGCGCCGCCGCTCGTGATCACCAAGGAAGAGATAGACTGGGCGATGAATATCATATCCGAGGTGCTCGGCTAGCCGCTGGGGGCAGGGGTGGCGAGGGCGTCCTCCCGTATCTTTCCTTCCTTTCTTGCCGGAGTTGTTCTC
>CAYNMQ010000248.1:0-2916 GCA_964398245.1 uncultured Spirochaetales bacterium
TGCGCCCCGATGCCGGTAGCGAAGGCATACTCGCCGACGCGCCATGTCCGCACGAAGCCGCCACCGAACGAAAGGCGGTGGTTGTCCACATAGTTGGTGCGGCCATCCTGCCGGGGCACCGGGCTCGGCGTGAAGGCGATGTCGATCCCCCACCGGTTCGGCCCCTTATCCATCGCGATGCCGAGCGCCCCTTTGAAGGTGTCGCGCCACGCGAACTTCGAGACCGTCTCCTTCACGAGCCCCCCGTACACCGTCGTCTCGTCCGGCGTCCCTTCGTCATAGACCGTCTCGAGGTCGTAGTCCCAGTACCAGTTATCCTGCGGCCGGGCGTTCTGCCGGTTCACATAGTCGCTCCACCGCTCATAGGTGCCGGTGAGCGCCGTCGTGAGACCGAAACCCTTGCCGAGGTCGAACCTCCCGAGCGCAAAGGCAAGCGAGAAGGTAAGCGGCGTGTAGGCGTGAATGATCGAGAAGGCGCTCTCGCCCACCGACCGTTCCATCGTCCCCTGCATCCGCCAGAAGTTCATATCTATGGTCGAGTCTATCTCGTTGTGCGACGAAAGGTGAAGGATCGCCGAGACGCGCAGTTTCTCCCACGGCCGCGCCGCGAGGGCGAAGTGCGGCATGGCGCGCAGGCCGATCGAGGAACGGGCGAGCACATCCTTTTCGTTGCGTGCCGCGTCGGGGATGTAGGCTTCGGCATGGATCGTCGTGCTGTTGATGAGCGACACGCCGATGCCGGCGGTAAGCCATTCCCAGTAAACCCGTCCACCGAGTCCGAGCGTTATCGAAAAACCCTGTAGACGGTCTTCGTAGAGTTCGAAGTGAAGCGAGTTGGAGAAATTCGCCTCGCGTTCATCAGGGAAAAACGATCGCTGTCCCTGCAGTTCGGTGACCGGCATGATCATCGAGAGACCGAACGAGAGCCACTTCTCGATGAGCGATGCAGCGACCCCCATCGTGGCATAGTAGGAATGGGCGACCGGGTCGTCGGAGCCGCGAGGATCCAGTTCTGCAGTCGGTTGAGGTTTGAACGGGATCGGTCGCGCCGGTTTACCATCACGGACCACCCGCGCCGCATAAATACCCGAACCGAACCCGCCGTTCGCGTTCATGTCGCCGAGCACATCGGCACCCGCGGGACGGTCGAAGAGCGAGATATCGAGCCCTTGGTAAAGGTAGGAGAACGAAAGAGTGAACGAGCGCTTCACCTCGAGCAGAAGCGCCGGGTTGAAGTAGGCCGTTTCAGGCCCCTGTGCAAGGGCGCGACCGCTGAAGGGATTGGTACCCTCCGACGAACCGATGAATTCACGGGTCGGCGACGCGGAAAGCGTGGCCGAAAAGAGTGCGAAAACGCACACGAGCAAGGGGTATCGTATCGGCAAAGAGAGCCTCGGAGCACGCCGTTAGCAACAAAGTGATGATACCGAAAGACGAAAAGCAGTCAAGAATTTATCAGTTCTTTGTGAACTCGAGTGTCAGTAAAAAAACCCGACGAGAAATCAGCTGAGTTGACTTCTTTTTCCCGAGATTTTACGATATTTCTGTTACAAACACTGACACAAAGGGAGTATCCATGCGTCACCACTTATTGTTTCTTGTAACCGCCATTGCCGTGGCGCTTCTTCTCACGGCCTGCTCTTCCAAGAACACGACTCACCAAGACGGAGAGTCCGATGATGATGCCGCCACCGGACACGACGCGATCTTGGATGAACTTGAGCCGTCCGAAAGCGACGATCTTTTCGCCGACGAGGAGGCGCTTTTCCCCGAGGCCGACGCCTTCGTTCCCCAGGAAGAGTTCCCCGGAGAGGGCTATCCGAGCCCTGAACCGGGCACCTGCGCCTTTGTCGGCGCAAACTGTGGAACCGTCGAACTCGAACCCGGCAACGCGATCTCCTGTGGCGAGTGCACACCACCCGACACCTGTGGCGGCGGCGGAACGCCGAATGTCTGCGGGCATCCCATCTGCGACGAGGGGTGGTGCTGGGAACATCCCCTCCCGCAAGGTGACACGCTCAACGACATTTACGCGCTCAACGATCAGCATGTCTGGGCGGTCGGCGACGCAGTAGCGCTGTTTTACAATGGTGTCTCGTGGGAGCGGATTCCCTACCAACTGCGGCAGGGAGGAAAGATACAGGCGATCTATGCCGCCGATGCCGACCATGTCTGGGCGGTGGCGACCGATGGGTGCCTCCTCTTCCTCAAAGACGGGGTACTCTCCTGCAACAAGGGAGTGGATGAGAACGGCATGCCGATCTACTGGAGCGACAACCGGAAGGCGCTCTACGCGATACACGGCACCGGACCGGACGACATCTGGGCCGCCGGACGCGAGGTCCTTCTCCACTGGGACGGCGCGACATGGACCGTGCATTCTGAACCATCGGGAAAGATCTTCGCGATACGCGCCATCTCCCCCACCTCCGTCTGGTTGGGCGGTGAACAGGGACTCCTCTATTACAATGGTTCAACCGTTTCCTCGGTGGTAACCGAATTCATCATCCGTGACATCGCGGTGTTGCCTTCCGGTGAGTTGTGGGCCGCCGGCGATGACGGTACTATCCTGCGCTACCGCGATACGATATGGGAGGTCATCACCCCGCCGCACGAGGAAAGGGACTATACGGCGATCGGCGTACTCAGCGACACCCAGATATTCGTCGCCGACGCATCGGGGACGCTCTGGCGCCGTCTCGGCGAAGAGTGGCTCGCTCAACCGGTCGCGCTGGAAGGGGCCATCCGTGCCGCGAGCGCTGAACCGACGAAACTCTGGTTCGCCGGCGACTACGGGTTCATCGCTTCGTGGGATACCAAGTTCTTCACGGTGAACCGCCAGCGGATACCGGGTGACGGCGTCCGGACGATTTTTGCCACCTCCCGGTTCTTCACAGGTGGCAAAATCTGTCCGAT
>CAYNMQ010000249.1:0-2906 GCA_964398245.1 uncultured Spirochaetales bacterium
AGAACGGCGGCGACCGCCGCCAGAACGACATATCTTCGCGCCACGCGCCGTCTCCATCGGAGCAGAGGTTAACGGGAATGATCTTACCGCTCGATCAGCGTTTTGGCAAGCACAAAAAACGACGCAGTTTTTGCTTTTGTCCGCAAAGCGTTGTACTATCGTTTCGCTGTTGTCAGGAACTGTAGCGGGGAAAACATCATGAGCGCCAAAAAGAAGGCCTCTGACAAAGGGTTCTCGGTCGTTCGCATCATCGCGCTGGGCGCGTTCCTCGTCTTCGCCGGATTCTTCCTCCACTACATCGCGAAACCGGAGGGGAGCCGGATCATGTATCTCCTCGAGATGCTCCTCTACGATGTGCAGGTGAAGATGCTTCCCGACGAAGAGCCCTCCGACCGGTTCGCCATCGCGGCGGCAGACGATGCGGCGCTCGAGAAGTACGGCCGCTGGCCGTGGGACCGCGGCGTCATCGCCGACCTCATCGACACGCTCATGCAGCGCGGCGCGAAGGGGATCGTCTTCGACATGACCTTCTCGGAGCGCGTCAACCGCGACCTCGAAGCGAAGATCGCAGCGCTCGATCCCACTTGGGTTCCGGGCGACGCGAAACTACAGGCGACGCTCGACCGGTACGGAAAGAAGGTGGTGCTCGGCGCCATCCTTCAAACGCCGGAAGAGACGAAAGACCCCGCGTCCGCCAGCGCGGCGGTAAAGGCGGCGCAGGCCAAGTCGAACTTCCTGCTCAAGCCGGTCGAGGGCGCTGCGGCGGGCAATCCGCCGCTGCCCGCCAGTTACGCGGGGCTTCTTCTGCCGCTCCCCGAGTTCACGGCCACCGGCGCCGCCCTCGCCTTCTTCAACACCGTTCCCGACCTCGACGGTCCCATCCGTCACTAGCTCCTCGTCGCGCAGGTCCGCGCCGGCGACACCGGCGAATGGGTGCTTCTCCCCTCGCTCTCGCTCGCCGCCGCGCAGCTGTACTTCGAGAAAACGGCGAAGATCGCCTACTCGACGACCGGCATCGAGGAGGTGACGATCGGCAATCTCAGCATACCGGTGAGCTATGACGGCCTTTCGCTCATCAACTACTATGTCCGGAGCAGGCGGTTCCACACCTTCTCGATCGCGGACATGGCGGCGGCCGATGTCAAAGACAAGATCGTTTTCGTCGCCAACACGGCGCTCGGGACATGGGATCAGCGGGTCACTCCGCTCGAAGAGTTCATTCCCGGCATCTTCGTTCACGCGGCGATGTTCGACAACATGCTTGAGAACCGTTTCCTCACCGCGCCGGTGTGGTCCTACCTCGCCTCGTTCCTCTTCGTGCTCCTTCCGCTCTTCCTCATCCGTTTCCTCTACCATCGCGTCCCGCTCTGGCAGGGGATCGCGGGAACGGTGCTCTACTCCCTTCTTTTCTTCTTCCTTGGTTACTTCGCCCGCAAGAACGGCGTGGTCATCTACATGGCGACGCCGCTTCTGTTCCTCTGGTTCCTCATGCTCCTCGTCTATATCGGCAAGTACTTTTTCGTGGACAAGCAAGCGTCGTTCATGCGCAACGCCTTCGCGAAGTACCTTGACCCGAAACTCCTTTCGCAACTGACCGGCGATCCGGGCCAGATAACGCTCTACGGCCAGAAGAAGGAGATCGTTGCCCTCTTCTCCGACATCGTCGGCTTCACCACTCTCTCGGAATCCATGCCGCCCGAAGACCTCATCAAGGCGATAAACCGTCTCTTCACCCCGGCGACCGCCGCGGTGCTCGAACACAGCGGATTCCTCGACAAATACATGGGAGACGCGATGATGGCGCTTTACGGCGCGCCGCTCGATGTTCCCGACAAGGAGAAGGAGGCGTGCCGCTCGGCGATGAAGATCATGGAGCGGATGGACCGGGTCCGCGCCGAGTTCAAGGCCGAGGGGAAACCCGATGTCCGCATGGGCGTCGGCGTCAATGTCGGCGAGGCGATCGTCGGCAACATGGGTTCCGAAGAGCGGTTCAACTACTCGGCCATCGGCGACGCGGTCAACACCGCATCCCGCATGGAGGGACTCACGCGCCCCTACGGCGTCCGCATCGTCGCCTCCGAGAAGATATTCGAGCGGGCGCAGGACGAGTTCCTCTTCCGCTGGCTCGACACGGTGCAGGTGAAAGGCAAGAAGAAGGGGGTCAAGATCTACGAACTCATGTGCCGCCGCTCCGATCCGGTCGCCGACGAGAAGCGCCGTCTCAAGGAGCAGTACGAGGTGGCGCTCGAATACTTCGTCGGCGGCGCCATGGATGAGTGCCTCGCCCTCTGTGCCAAGAGCGCCTTCCCCGACGACAAGGCCTTCGCCTTCCTCCGGGAGCGCGCCGAGGAGATCAAAGCTTCGGGCGAGCCCTACAACGGCATCTGGGAATTCAAGTCGAAGTGAAGAAAAGGACCGCTACCGGTTCTTGAAGGCCTTGAGACCGGCGAAGCGAGCCGAGGAGCCGAGGTCGCGTTCGATGCGGATGAGCTGGTTGAACTTCTCGATCCGCTCACCGCGGCAGGCGCTTCCGGTCTTGAGATGCCCGGCGTTCACCGCGACGGTGAGGTCGGAGATGAAGGAGTCCACCGTCTCGCCGCTCCGGTGCGACACGAAACAGTTGTAGTGATTGCGGTAGGCGGTCTCTATCGTCTCGAGCGTCTCGGTGACGCTGCCGATCTGGTTGAGTTTGATGAGTATCGCGTTGGCGACCCCCTCGGCGATGCCCTTCTCGAGTATCTTCTTGTTGGTGCAGAAGATGTCGTCGCCGACGAGTTCTATCTTGCCGCCGAGTCGCCTCGTGAGTTCCGCCCAGCCTTTCCAGTCGTTCTCGGCGAGACCATCCTCGATGAGGACGATGGGATACTGCTGCACCCACTTCTCCCAGAGCGCGATGAGTTCTTCCG
>CAYNMQ010000250.1:0-2905 GCA_964398245.1 uncultured Spirochaetales bacterium
AGATACAGCAGGAATGTGGTCAGCGCGGCGAAGAGCGCCGCCACAAGGCGTATCGAGTTCACAAAGGAGAGCGCCGCCCATTTCTTGTGAAAAAGGAAATAAGAAAGGCCGAAAAGGTTCTTTACGAAGGTCGGATGCTCGCTGTTGAATTCGAAGTAGCGGCGTATCGTCTTGTCGCTGAAGGGAGCGGAAAGATCGCCGCGCGCGATGCTGTCGAGCGAGAACTGGATGTAGTCGGCGGTCATCTCGGCGGCGCGCAGGTAAAATCCTTCGTCACGAACGAGACCCACGAGGTGCGAGGTCGCCATGATGACGACCGCCGTCAGCGCGGCGAGTGCAAGCGAGAGCACCCAGTCCCAGCGATCGAAGCGAACTATCATCATGGCGCCAAGTACCCGTTGAAGACAAAGTGACGCGCGCCGTCGAACCTGACCCAGAAGGCGAGGTCTATCATGCGGGAGCCTTCCGGAAGAGAGACGCGGTGCCGGTAACGCTGTTTGACGCTCTCGTTCGTATAGCGGAGCAGCGCCTGACCGTCCACCGACACCGTCACCTCGACCGGGTGTCCGTTCTCCTCGCGATAGGCCCGCTCGAGGAAGGCGGTGCCGAGCACCAGCGTCCGCGCGCCGACCGTATTCTCGAACACGATGTGGAGCGTTTTGTTGGTGTACGGATGCGCCCAGAGCGCCTTCTGCCAACGCCCCGCCATGAGGGTGTATTGAGGGCCGACATACTGCCACTCCTGACGGCCGCATCGCCACCGCTCTCCCTCCCACGCACAGGGGTTCCGATTACCTGCCTGATCGGTAAGGTACACCTCCTTCGCTTCTCCGATCGCTTCGACGAGATCAAGGAGTTTTGCAGTCGCCGCCGCAGAGGATTGCGCCTTGACCACCAGCGCTTTCCCGGCGGTGAACCGTTCGAATTCCTTGAGTCCAAATCGCTCTCGGATGCGATCCCACCGTGCCGCTCCATCGGTCACGAACCAGAGGTAGTTCACCCCGTTGTTGTTGAGGTCGCCGATCTCTTCCGGTGTAAAGGCATGCAGGGTGTAGGAAATGTCGGTGATGCCGTCACGGAGATAGCGGGTGAAACCGATGTCCCAGTCGGGAGAGGGAAAAATGATATCACCCGGACGATATTCGTGGTTGAGTATCTCGGCGATACGCGGCTCATCCTCGGCGCGGAATCCGTTGCGATCGGAGAGGAACAGCCAGAAGACGCCGCTGAACAAGGTGCCGGCAAGGAAAAGAAGGAAAAAGACTGTCGCGGCACGACCCGGCATCGCTTATCGGGACTCGAGCGTCAGGTTGATGTCCACCGCAACGGCCGAGTGGGTGAGCGCGCCGACCGAGATGAGATCGGCGCCGAGACGGGAGAGGGCCGGTATCCGATCGAGCGTCACGCCGCCCGAGATCTCGACGAGCGCCCGACCAGCGATGAGAGAGATCGCTTTTTTCATGGCGGTCATATCCATGTTGTCGAGCATGATGATGTCGGCCTTTGCGGCGAGCGCTTCGCGCACCTGCGCAAGGTCGGCGACCTCCACCTCCACCTGAAGGAGATGGTGCGCCGCGGCACGGGCCCGCGCCACCGCCTTCGCTATCGATCCGGCGGCGGCGATATGGTTGTCCTTGATAAGAATGCCGTCGTCGAGGCCGAACCGGTGATTGGTGCCGCCGCCGACACGCACCGCGTACTTTTCCATCGTCCGCCAACCCGGCGTCGTCTTGCGGGTATCGACGATCTTCGTCTTCGACCTCTTGTCGAGCGCCGCGACATAGCGCCGCGTGAGCGTCGCCACGCCGGAGAGTCGCTGGAGGAAGTTGAGCACCGTCCGCTCGCCGGTGAGTATCGCCCGCGTCGGACCAGTGATCGTCGCAATGATCTCGCCTTTTCTCAGTTCTTCCCCGTCGCTACGCACCGCAGCAGCCCTCACCGCGGGATCAATAAGATGGTAAATGGCACCGATGAGGTCAACGCCGCAGAGCACGAGCGGCTCTTTGGCGCGGATGACACCCTTCCCCTGCGCCTTTTGCGAAATCGTTGCCTGTGTCGTGATGTCGCCGCGGCCAATGTCCTCGGCAAGCGCCAAACGAATGAGTTCTCCACTCGCATAAGCGGGCAGTTTCGTCATCGCACCTCCGACAGGCGCTTCTCTAAGTGCGCTATCTTCGCCGAAAGTTCGCTCTGACGCGCCCGTTCCTGCGCCACGAGATCGGCGGGAGCCTTGGCAAGGAAACTCTCGCTCTGGAGTTTCTGACTGACGATCTGCTGGTCGCGGCGGAGTTTTCCGAGTTCCTTCTCGATACGGCGCGCCTCCTCGGCGAGGTCTATGACGCCGGCAAGCGGCAGGTAGAGCGTCCCCAGCGTCACGACCGCCGAGGCGTCACCCTTGGCGGGCACATGGTGCTCCGTCACCGTGAACGGCGAAACCTTCGCAAGACGCTTGAGATACGGCTCGGCGGCCTGCGCTTCGGCGCGATACTCTGTCTTCACCACGAGCACCGCAGGAATGACGAGCGACGGCTTGACCGTGGTCTCGGAGCGGATGGTGCGCACGGTGGTGACGAGTTCGATGATCCGCTCCATCGCCGCCGCGTCGTCGGCAAACCGCGGGAACTCGCCGCCCTGCGGAAAGTCGGCGAGCATGATGCTTGGAGAACGGCGCGGATGCCGGAACGGGAGCGCCTGCCACAGTTCCTCAGTGATGAAGGGCATGAAGGGGTGAAGGAGGCGCAGCGAACTGTCGAGCACCTTGAGGAGCACCTTCTTGGTCGTCGCCTTTTCGGCGGGGGAGCCTTCGAGAAGAAGCGGCTTGGCGAGTTCGATGTACCAGTCGCAGAACTCGTGCCAGAAGAAGTGGTAGAGTGTGGCCGCCGCTTCGGACAGACGGTAACTTTCG
>CAYNMQ010000251.1:0-2895 GCA_964398245.1 uncultured Spirochaetales bacterium
GGTGGCGAGCCGCTCGTCGCGTGCGACGGCGAACTCCCAGTGCATCGGCTCGTAGGCGACCATCGTGAAGTCGCCCTTCTGGCTCATCCAGTCGAGCGGCAGACCGCCGCCGTGTATCTTCTGGGCGCGGTCTATGCCGAGAAGCCAGCCGGTGCCGCCTTTGTACCAGTCGGTGAGCCAGTTGCCGAGTTCGGCCGCTCCCTTGGCGACGAAGTGGATGCGATTCTGCCAATGTTCCGGGTCGTCAATGATGCCGAACGCGAGGGCGGCCTCGTCGCGTACCGGGTCGAGGATCTCGGCGACCGCGCTACCGGTCGCGCCGGCGATGAAGAAGTAGTGGACATTCTTCGGCGAGTTCATGAGGAGGCCAACAAGGTGGGAGGAGAACATCTGTTTCACATAGGTGTTCGATGCGCGGTAAAAGATGAGCGCGTAGTGCTCCTTGCCGTCCTAGTGTTCCTCGAGGTCCCAATCGCCCGTGTCGGTCGGCACGGTGAAGTTCGCGGCGGTGTCGCCCGGCGCAGTGCCGTAGGGGCCCTTGTCGAAGAGCGGGTTGCCGCTGTCCGTGTCCTCGTCGGGGATGAGCGCATCCTCATCGGCGGCATCGGGAAGAAGGGTGTCGTCGGCGACCGTTTCGGTGTCATTCGGTGACGGTTCGCTCTTTTTGTCGCACGAAAAAAAGAAGAAAGATGCCGCGACGATGGCGGCAAGTGAAGTCACGAAGAAACGCATGGCAGACCTCGCGGTGTTTGTCGTTCTCTCGTCATAAGAGCGCCGTTTCGGTGAAAAGGCAAGGAGAATGCTTTTATGCGATGGAACCGGAAAACTTGGTGAGCATGAGCGTCTCGGCGATGTTGTGCACCTGAGAGACCATGCCGTCTATGTTGGCGAGGATATCCACATAGCTCATCGATGCGTCGCCGTGACAGATCTTCTCCTGCAGGCGCTGGAAGTGCTCCATCTTCGCGGCGCGTATCTGCTCTTTTATCTCTTTTTTGCGGGCGGTCGCCTGATCGAGGAAGGTGCGGGAATCGACTGCGGAGCCGCCGAGCGGGGAGAGCGTTTCCTCGAAATAGGCCTCGGTCGCGCGGATGAGGGCGCGGAGCGTCTCTTTGGCCGGTTCCGAGAAGGCGAGCCCCTGCGATTTCATCTTGGTATAGGCGCGGACGATATTGGTGATGTAGTCGGCGTACTTTTCGAGGTTGTGGGCGCAGGTGATGTAGTTGCCGACCTTTGCCGCGTCCTCGCGCGAAAGGGAGCGCTGAGAGAGCGAGAGGAGGAATTCGGTGATCGCGGTGCGGTAGTCGTCTATGAGCTCCTCGTTCTTCTCTATCTTCTCGGCGGCGACACCCGCCTCGCGTTCCTCGGAGAGCACCTGACAGATGCGGACCGAGTTCTTCTTCACCCGTTCGGCCATCGCGTAGAGTTCCTTTTCCGACTCGAGGATGCCGACGGTGGGCGTTTCGATGAGACCGTAATGGATGTGGGCGAACTGGACGGGGCTTTTCGGCGGCTTTGCCTTCGGCTCGGGGAATATCTTCTTCGCGAAGAAGGCGATGAGGCCGATGAGCGGCGTGAATATGATGACATTGGTGACATTGAACAGCGAGTGCGCCATAGCGATGTGCGGCCCGATGAAGGGCTTCGCGCCGATCGCCATGCCGTAGCGCGCCGCTTCCTCGGCGGTCCGTATCGTAAGGTCGGCGTCCTGCGGAATGAAGGTGTTCACGAGCGCGGTGAACGGATAGAAGATGATGAGAATGATGCAGACGCCGAAGACATTGAACAGGGTATGCGAGATGGCGGCCCGCTTGGCGTGGTGGTTGGTGCCGATGCTCGCCAGAAGCGCCGTTATCGTGGTGCCGATATTGTCGCCGAGGATGAGGGCGACAGACCCGGTGAAGGTGATGAGGCCCTGCGAGGCGAGCGCTATCGTGATGCCGATGGTCGCCGAACTCGACTGGAGCGCCATCGTGGTGAGGGTGCCGATGAAGACGCCGAGAAAGATGCTTGGGTAGGAGTGGCCGTCAACCTGCGTGAAGAGTGCGACGAATCCGGGGCTGTCGCGGAGCGGTTCCATTCCCTTGCTCATGGTGGTCATGCCGAGGAACAGGATGCCGAGCCCGAAGATCGTCTCGCCGATGTAGTGCATCCGGTCGGTGCGTCCGAAGAAGCGCAGGATGACGCCGATGCCGATGATGACCGAGGAATATTTCACCACGGGGAACGAAACGAGCCACGCGGTGACGGTGGTGCCGATGTTCGCGCCGAGGATGACGCCGATCGCCTGCGTGAGGGTCATGAGCTGCGCGTTCACGAAGCCGACGACCATGACGGTGGTCGCCGAACTCGACTGAATGAGCGCGGTGACGGCGAGTCCCACGAGGATCGCCGTGAAGCGGTTCCGGGTGAGGAAGCCGAGGAAGCGGCGAAGCCGGTCGCCGGCGACCTTCTGCATTCCCTCCGACATGAACTTCATGCCCATGAGGAAGAGGCCGAGTCCCCCGAACACCTCGAACGCTATCTTCTGCCACGGCATCGGACACCTCGCGCTTGGTTAAGAAACGATTAGCCGCCGATGTATAGACAATTACGGTTCGGTTAGCAAGAAAAAGGGGCGCGTTTGTCGAGGAGAAAAAGGTTAGAGTTTGAATAGATCGTTGAGTTTCGACTTTGCGTCGAGTTCTTCGTTATCGTCGCCCTCTTCGGCCTGTTTGAACTCGAAGGCGGCGCAGAAGTTCTGCTTGTCGCGTTCGCGGACGAAGGCGGTCGAGGTCTCGCGGCATTCGTTGGTGTAGCCGGGGTCGTGGAAACGGCAGTTGAGACAACAGTGGAGGTCGGCGTAGCAGTGGGGACAGACATCCTGTCGTCCGACCTTTCCCCGGATATCCTCAA
>CAYNMQ010000252.1:0-2112 GCA_964398245.1 uncultured Spirochaetales bacterium
ACCGCGACGCCGTACACGCGGGAGAAATGTTCGGCGATATGCTCCCACCCTTCGAGATTGGAAGGCCGTTTTCCGCGGTAGCCGCGCGAAGGGCTCGCCGCCGGCACGATGAAAAGATGGGGGGTTCCCTCGGAGGAAGCGGCGAGCCCCACCGGCAGCGCCGGGTGCCACGCATCCTCGCAGACGAGAACGGCAATGGTCGTTCCGTCAGGAAGCGTGAATCTCTCGAGTCGTTCTCCGGCCCGGAAATGGCGCGATTCGTCGAACATGCCGTAGGTCGGCAGGTTCATCTTTCGCTGAACGCCGATGACCTCCGTCTTGCGACCTCCCCGGAGGAGGGCGTAGGAGTGGTACACCGCGGCCCGGGCCCGTGCCGGAACGCCGACGCCGACGATAACCGTCTCAGGCGCCGTTCCATCGAAAAACGACGCTAGTTCTCGCGGGGTGAGCGCGATGTCCTTCACGCGGTCTTCGAGGAGATAGCCCGAAAGAGACAGTTCGGGGAAGAGGACGAGGCCGCTTTCGCGCTTGAGCGCCTTTTCGATGAAGCGGATATGGCGTTCGCGGTTCGCCGCGATGTTGCCGATCACGCAGTCGCTCTGGACGACGGCAACGCGCATCACTTCACCTCGACGAGGTATTTCCGCGAGAGGAGGTGTTCGATCGCGGCGAGCGATCGCGCTTCAGGGGCCTGATCGGCGAGGTACCCGACGATGTCGCGCACCGAGAATATCGCCTCGCCCATGAGCGAGAGGACCTTCTTCTCGATCGGGTCGTCTATGGCGCCGATGCCGGCCCCTTTGCGGATCCGTCCCGCCGGCGGCAGGATCTCTTTGTAGAAGTGGAGGATATAGTGGTATTCGGCGTTGTTGAGCGCTTCCTTGAACACGACATTGTTCGGGTTGAACGCCGCAAGCACCCGGAAGTGAGCGATCGCCTTGATGTAATGCTTCTTTTCCATCGCCTCGCAGGCGGCGCGGTAGATCTTCGCGGCGTCCTCTTCGGTGCAGGGAGTGACATCCTGCGGCGCGGTCGCCCCGCTCATCGTCAAAAGCGCGGAGAATGTCTCGCCTTCGTCGAGCGGCGCGCCGCTTCCCTGTTGAATGACCCCCGTGTCATAGAGCGCGAGCAAATGCCGCAGGGTCACATAACGATTGGCGGGCACGAGGTGCAGCACCTCGCGGAGCGTCTTGCCGACGAGGAAAAGGTTCACGATCTGCTGGTCCATCCTCTTGAGTTTCGCGAGATCGCGGTCGAGGATGTTCACCGTCGGCCGATCGCCGACGATGCGCAGCGTCTCGATGATGCGCAGGAACTCCGCTTGCCGTTTGGCGAGCGCATTCGCGAGATTGGCGAGCGAAAGCCGTATCTCGACGCCGCTCGCCGCCGAGGGGTACTTCTCGTCGGTCGCCCATGATCCGTCCTGCCAGCTCGACACGACGAAGGCGGTGTCCACCGTTTTCGCCACGATCGTCTCGCGCAGGGTGTCCACCGGGGCAAGCCCGATGATCTGGAGCACCTGCGCCATGCGGACATCGGTCTCGAGCTGTGTCTGATAGGCCCGGTTGAACTGCTCGACATTGATGCATCCCTCGTTGATGAGATACTGGCCGAGGTAGTCGCAGGGGTCGTTCGATGCCGAGCCGGTGACGGTCTGACTTTCCCAAAAAAGCGTTTTTATATTGTTCCCGTTGGTGAAGACGATGCGCCCGCGCGGGGCGGAGCGCATGGCCGTCTCGAGCAAAGGAATGAAGGACGCTCCTTTGATCAGCCCGTTAAGCATGGGTCCTCCTTTCGGTCGGTAGCGACGAGGTTCCGGAGACGGCGAGATGCCGCCGGATGCGGTAAGCGGCGGCGCAGTGGGTGCGGATGAGGTCTTCTATATCTTCCGCCCGTTCGGTCCGCAACCCCATCGCGGTTCCCCACCGCGTCTCAAGCGCAGGCACGGCGTCCGGGGCGTGCGATCCGGCGATCGTCTCGCGCGCCGCCTCGACGAAGGCGCACTCGCGGGGACCGGCGTCGGTGAAGCAGGCTATCAGGTGAGCGAAGTAGGCGGCGACGGTGAGTCGTTCAGGGCGCTGGGCGATGGGGGACCGTTCGATGAGCGCCCAG
>CAYNMQ010000252.1:2122-2884 GCA_964398245.1 uncultured Spirochaetales bacterium
AAAAGTCGCGTTGCGGCAGGAGCGTCGCCTCGATACGGTCGAAAATGAGCAGCGTATCGTGCCGGAAGAAGAACTCGCACAATTCCTCGCCGGGAGAGAAGAGACGGTACCAGAACCCTTTCGCGCCGCGGCGCTTGAAGACGATGGTCCCGGCGACGGTGCGCATCAGTAGCCGCCCTCTATCTGTTGTTTGGCGGGTGCTTCGGTCGGCAGAGTAACGCCGTATTGGCGGGCAAGGTTGGCGCACTCCGGCAGGAACGGTATCTCGACCGCATCGACATTCGCCCGCTCCATCTCGAGGCAGGTGCGGAGCCACCCCGTACCGGTCTCCTGCGCCTTGGGATCCTTGAGCACGAGAAGCTTGACCGCACCGCGATAGAGCGCCTCGACATAGCGGGGGCAGAACTCCAGCGTCTTCTTGTAGTGCTTCACCGCATCATCGTTCCGGCCTTGTTCATCGAAGAGGATCGCAAGCTCCTTATAGGCGTCGCAGTGGCTTCCCTTTATCTGTATTGCCTTGCGAAAATGCTTCTCGGCCTCTTCGTAGTTCTTCTCGAGACGGAACGCCTTTCCGAGGTTCGTTTCGGCGAAGTGGGGGTAGGGGTAGAGTTGGTCGGCGATGACCTGCAGAAAGAGTTCCTTGGCCTTCGCGATATCGCCCTTGGCGAGGTGGAGAAGACCGAGGTTGTTGAGGGCGTCGGAATAACGGTCGTCGAGCTGATAGGCGGTCTTGAAACAGGCCTCGGCACGCTCGAAATCCCT
>CAYNMQ010000253.1:0-2848 GCA_964398245.1 uncultured Spirochaetales bacterium
ATCACCCGTATCCTCCTCAGGGGGGTACCATGTTTGTTCCGTTTCCCACTTTTCTCCTAAATATTCGCTTGACTTGCCCATCTCTCACCGATACAATTAAACCGTATTCGCGAGGCATGACGAGATGGTGAGTCTTGAAGTTGACAGAAAGGCGTTCAGCGTCGGTGACCTGAACGACGATACCGAGGAAAAACGCTACTGGCTTTCCCGCACCCCCGTCGAACGGCTCGAAGCGATTGAAACCAGCCGGCGGATAGTCTATGGTTATCTCGACACTCCCCCCCGACTTCAAAGATTTTTTGAGGTTGCTGAACTCAAAGCAGGTTGAGTATCTGCTCGTCGGCGGTTATGCCGTCGGCTACTACGGATACCCCCGCGCCACCGCCGACATAGATGTCTGGATAGCCGTTTCGGAACAGAATGCCGCTCGTGTCGTCGAGGCGCTCCGCGAATTCGGCTTCGCGGTGCCCGACCTGAAACCGGAGTTGTTCCTCCAGAAGGATCGCGTGATTCGTCTGGGCGTTCCTCCGGTCAGGATAGAGATCATCACTTCGGCCTCGGGCGTCGATTTCACCGATTGCTATGCGCGCCGGGCCATCGTGGAGATCGATGGTATTCCGGTTTCGCTCATCGATATTGCGGATCTCAAACGGAACAAGAAGGCGGCGGGCCGGCCGAAGGACCTTGCCGATCTTGAACAACTTTCCTGAAGCATAGAGCTCAGTAGGGGTATAGGGCTTCCAAACTATAAATCTGATGGTTTGGTGACCCTTCAAGGTTCTTTGTCGTTTCCTTCGCCCAATGACCGCTGGCGCCGTTACTTCAGATTCCCTAATTCCTCGGCGATGAGCGCGGCTGTTTCGTCGCTCTTCAGGGCGGTGGTGTCTATGACCAGAGAGGTGACCGCCGCATAGTGCGGGATGCGTTCGTGGAAGAGCCTGACGGCCTTTTCGGCGGCGTTCGGCACTTCGAGGAGCGGTCGTCGCGGAGCGCTTCCGGCGATGCGGGAGAGGGGGGTTTCGGCGTTCACGAAGAGCCACACGACGATCGCCTTCTCGCGGAGCAGTCGCCGGTTCTCTTCGTCGAGGACGATGCCGCCGCCGCAGGAGATGACCGCCCGCGGATAATCGAGCGCCGCGACAAGTGCCTCCTTCTCCCGCTCGCGGAAGAACGGTTCTCCTTTCTCGACGAAAAGGTCGGCGATGGTCATGTCGCTCTGCTGTTCGACCCAGTCGTCGGTGTCAATGAAGGCGCGCCCGGTGAGTCGGGCGAGTTCCCGCCCGACGGTCGTCTTGCCGCTCCCCATGAAGCCGATGAGCGCGATCGGGCGGTCGGCGGAAAGCGGCGGTGTCTCGAGGCCCCGCGTGAGCGTCGCTTCGTCCGGCTTTTCGCCGGTGAAGAGCTCGTAGGAAGGTGTCGCCTGATGGAGAAGCCACGCTGTGCCCGGCACATAGCGCACTCCGCGTTCCTCGCAGAGCCGCGCGAGCGCCGTTCCCTTGTAGTCGGCGTCGAGCACCGTGAGGTCAGCGTGCAGGTGCTCCGCCGTGAGCACCGCCGTCGGATCGGGGATCGTCGTGACGAGGATGTCGGCGTTCGCAAGAAGTTCAGAGAGTCGGTCGAGCGGCGCCGCACTGCAGGAAAAACGCTCGGCGAGGTGTTGTGCCTTCTCGAAGGTGCGGTTGACAACAGTGACCGAGGCGCCGGCGTGGAGAAGTCCGTACACTGCGGCCCGTGCCGCGCCGCCTGCGCCGAGCACGACCGCCCGCTTCCCCGCCGGGGCGCATCCCGCCGCGCGGAGCGCGCCGACGACCCCGAGATGGTCGGTGTTCGCCGCGAAGGTCTCCCGTTCGCCGAGGAGCACCACATTCGCCGCGCCGATCTCGCGCGCCGACGGCTCGGTGCCGTTCGCGAGCCGGAGCATCTCTTCCTTGAACGGGGCGGTGACATTGAGCCCTCTCATGCCGATGTGCTGCGCCGCGGCAAGCGCCTCTTTGGCGGTGCGCGCCGCGAGCCGCAGATAATGGGCACCGGAGGTCGCGTCGAGAAGCGGCTGAAAGAGGTTCGGGCCCCTGCTGTGGAGAACCGGCCTGCCGGTGACGGCGTAGATGCGGCAGGAAGGAGAAAGCGTCATTTCTTCTTGCCGCCCTTCTTCGGCGACTTTGCCGCCTTCACGGCGTCGCACGATTTCTTGTGGTCGAGCGCACAGCCCTGCGTGTAGTATTCGAGCGCCTTGGCGAGGTCCTTCTCGACGCCGGCGCCCTGTTCATGGACATTGCCGAGGTTGTAACAACCCTCGCCGTGCTTCATCGCGCACGACTTCTCGAAGAGCGTTCGTCCCTTCTCCTGATCGAGCGGCGCGCCGTCGCCGTTGATGAACATGAAGCCGGCGTTCGAGCAGGCGCGCGCGTCGCCTTTCTCGCAGGCCGTCTCGTAGAGTGCGATGAGTCGCTTGGCATCACGCGGGATGTCGCCCTGCTCCATCATGAGCGCGAGGTTGTAGCAACTGGGCGCCTGTCCGCCGTCGCATGCTTTCCGGAAGTAGGTCGCCGCCTTCGCCGGGTTGCGCGGCATCCCGTCGCCGAGGTAGTGGGCCGTCCCCGCCTTGTGACACCCCTCGGCGCTGCCGTCGGCGCATTCCTTCTCCCAGCGCTCCGCCTTCTTCGCCGGATCGGTCTCGAGTTGTTTTTCGAGCGTCTCGACCTGCGCGCAGGAGCCCTCGTACTGCATCACGCAGGCCGACCGGTAGGCGTCGAGCGCTTTCGGCAGGAAGCGCGGCTCGCGGAGCCCCCGTTCGTGGTAAAGGACGGCGAGATTGTAGCACCCGCTCGCCGAGCCGCCGTCGCACGCC
>CAYNMQ010000254.1:0-2842 GCA_964398245.1 uncultured Spirochaetales bacterium
ACAACACCTTTCCGCTGGTGGACATCACCGAACAGGGGATCGGCATCCATGTGCCGGTTCAACTGTCGGTCAAGGAGGGCGATCAGTATGAAGTGCGGTACGACATCATTGATGAGAAGTACGGCAACTTCGACACGAAGGTGAACTACCTCGTGAAGAAGGAGGGGGTCGCCGGCACCGGCATCGTGCGGCGCATCGTGCCGGTCAACGACAGGGTGAAACTGGTCGGCCTCAAGATGGATTATGTCTCCGACGAGGCAAAGGAGGCGCGCGAGAAGGTCCGTAAGGCGAAGGAGATCATCAGGCGCCTCAACGAGTCGCCCACCGCTTATATCGAGTTCGGCTTTCAGGTCGAAGAGCAGGCGCGCGATCCGCGGCTCCGCGGCTATCCGACCTTCGAAGGCGTCGTCTCGCCCGAGGACAACACTCGTGGATGCCGAGTACGAGTACCTTTTCCTCGAGAACGACTATGTCTCGATACGCTTCCCCATCAAGAGCGAGAGCGGCGGCTTCCTGACGGTGCAGGGACACATCAAGCAGAATCAGATATTCAATATGTACAAGAACCTCATCACCGTTGACCTCGATCTCTGGGATGAGAACGACCGCGCGCTCCTCAAGCGCGAACTTGCCCGTCACAACACCGAGAGCGAGGACATCCTCCGTTTCCCGCGGTAGTTCCTTAAAAATTAGAGGCAAAAATTTTCAATAACATACCCCGCCGTGAGGCACTAAAGAGCCGTTCATGGTGGTCTTATTGTGGTGCGATGGAGGCAGTCATGTCCAGAAAAGTCTTTTTATTGCAGGTAGTTATGTTGCTTGCATTCTTTGCCGTCGGGTGTGGCAATCAGGTGGCGAGCGGTTCCGGCAACGGGAACGATAACCCATTTGCCGACAACCCGCCGCGCGACATCACGGTCGGGGTGCTGACGCTCCACGAGGCGCAGGTCTTCATTGATTTCGCCGGCGGTCAGTACCGCATGCGGATGCCGATCACCGTTCAAGCGACCGCGATGCCGTTCAACCTCACCGCGACGGTATCGGTCGCCGACTACGCTGGAACGGTTCAAGAAGGGATGGACCGGAGCGTGACGACGACCGTGCGGTCAACCGACAAAGAGATCATCGTCCCACTCGGGAAGGATTACCTGCCCGATTACGACACCGCGGCGGGCCTGCTTCTTTCTTACAAACTCGCGTGGAACCAGTTGGAACTGCCGGGGAATCTTTCGCTCTTCTACATCATGCCCCGCATTCAGAGCCAACTGCTCGGAAGCAAACGACTCCTCGAAGGCGATACCACAATGTATAAGGTGTTCGTTCAGAACCGGCAGGCGGGCGATCCCATCATGAACGCGCCGATCAAGCTCACCGCCTACCTCGGCGAGAAGGCGATAGCGTCGGGCAATGGTACGACCGACGAATTCGGTCAGGCCTCGGTGCAGATGAGCATCCCGGCGGAACTCGAAGGACAGATCGACCTCGTCGCAACGGTCGAGACGCCGCTCGGAGCGCAGGAGATGCGGACGACCGCCTTCTGCGAACGCTTCGATAAGGTGATGCTCACGACCGATAAGCCGGTCTATCAGCCGGGGCAGACGATATACATCCGCGCCCTCTCGCTTCGTATCCCGCATAAGACACCCCTCGCCGAGCGCGAGGTGACGCTCGAGATACTCGATCCGAAAGGGACCAAAGTGTTCAAACAGAAGGGGACGACGAGCGAGTGGGGCGTCTTCGCGACCTCGTTCAAACTGGCCAGCCTCGTCGGGCTCGGCCACTACAAGGTGCAGGCGGTCGTCGGAACCGACAAGAAGGTGACCACCGAGAAGACGATCCTCGTGGACAACTATGTCCTGCCGAAGTTCAGCATCTCGTTCGGCGCCGACAAGGAGTTCTACCTGCCGGGACAGTCGTTCAGCGGCTCGGTCAAGGCGCAGTACTTCTACGGTAAGCCGGTCGCCGGTGGCGCGGTCCATGTGTCGGCCAAGAAGTTCGATATCGGCTATGAGGAATTCTACACGGTGGACGGCACGCTCGATGACAACGGTGCCTATACCTTCTCGCTCACCCTGCCGAACTATTTCGTCGGGAGCGAACTCGAGCAGGGGAACGCCTTCGTCCAGTTCGATATCACCGTCAAGGACGGCGCGGGTCATGAGCAGACGACCGTCAAGAAGGCGCTCGTGGTCCAGAATCCGGTGCTCATCACGCTCGTCCCCGAGGCGGGGCGCATCCTGCCGGGGCTCGAACAGCGCTTTTACCTCATCCTCAACGATCCGTCGGGCAAGCCGGTCGCCGGCGTGGTGGACATCGCCACCAAGAACGATCACTTCGCTGTCGAAGTTCCGCTGCTCGGTATAGCCGTCTTCGACTACGCTGCGGCTGGCGACGAGACCGACTTCACGGCCACGCTCACGCAAGATGGCAAGAATATAACGAAAGTTTTCTCTTTCAGCAAAGACACGAACAAAGAGTTCGTCATGGTGCGCCCGCTTCAGCCGATACTCGAAGTCGGCGACACGCTCGAGGTGTTCGTCATCGCCAGTTTCGATCCGACCGATCCGGTGCCGGCGCTTCTTCCCGACCGTGTCTATCTTGATGTGATTCAGAACGGGCAGGTGCGCCTCATGAAGACGGTCGAGTTGAAGGAAGGGAAGGGGACCCTTGCGCTCGACATTGATGAAACACTCACCGGGCCGGTGGAACTCGTCGCTTACTACCTCACCGAAGAGGGCAACATCATCCGCGATGCGCGGCCGGACTATGTGCGCAAGGCATCGAACCTCGCCATAGACCTCGCGGCCAAAGGCCAGTCGCTGGGCCAGCGCCGACCGGTCGG
>CAYNMQ010000255.1:0-2834 GCA_964398245.1 uncultured Spirochaetales bacterium
GCCCCATGTCAGACGGAGGCCGTTCGTCTCCTTTTCGGAAATGATCCCTCGCTCCATCGCCTCGGTCGCCCACGCGAGGCAGACGCCGGTCGAGATGGTGTCGAGTCCCGCCTTTTCCACTGCGTCAATGAGCAGGAGCATCCCTTCGGGGTCGCCGATGCCGAGCACGGTGCCGAGCGCATAGATGAGTTCCCAGTCATAGCCGACCATCGTCGTCTTGTAGAAATAGGGCTCGTTCTCGTAGGGCTCGCGGACCGCCGCGATGTGGATGCAGGCGACCGGACAGTGAGCGCAGGCGAGCCGCCGCCCGAGGTACCCTTTGGCAAGGGCTTCTCCGGAGAGGGCTTCGGCGTGTTCGAAGCGGCCTTCGCGCAGATTGCGCGTCGGGACGGCGCCAAGCGATTGCATCGTCTTGACATTGCCTGCGGTGCCGAGGTCGTGATATTTTTTCATGGCCGGCGATTCGACCGCCGCCTTGAAGATGTGGTCATAGAGGTCGCGGTATTTCTTTTTGTCTTCCACCGGGATAGAGCGCTCGCCCGATACGATGACCGCCTTGATCTTCTTGCTGCCGAACACCGCTCCAAGACCGAGGCGCCCAAAATGACGGTAGGTCTCGGTCGTTACCGAGCCGAATGCAACGAGATTCTCGCCGCCGCGTCCGATGCGCATGATCGAGCGGACGCCGGCTCCCGGTTCCGCGGCGCGGATGATGGACCCGGCGGTGAAGAGACTGCGCATTCCCCAGAGCGAGGTGGCGTCGCGGAAATGGACCTTCGATCCGTGGATCGCCACGCAGACCGGCAGGTCGCTCGCGCCGGTGATGACGATGGCTCCGTAGCCCGCCATGCGGATGGCCTGTGCCGCCCGTCCACCGGCGTGGCTCTCGCCGAGGTTGCCGGTCAGTGGCGATTTGAACATCGCGACCGTCTTCGATGCGAGGGGGAAGAGGCCGGTCAGCGGTCCAACCGAGAAAACGATGGGGGCATCGGGCGCATAGGGGTCGACTCCGGGGGGGCAGGTCTCGTGGAGCAGCTTGATCGCCGCTCCGGTGCCGCCCAGAGAGCGGGCGAAGAGCTCGGGCCGCTCGACGGAGCGGAAGCTTTTTTTGGTAAGGTCTATGTAGAGCACCTTGGTAGGATAGGCGTTTGTCATGACCGCACCTCCGTCTTTTCCAGTTCGAGGACCCCGTGAGGACAGTATTTCACGCAGGTGCCGCAGTGGACGCAGATGAGCGGTTTCTGCGTCTCTTCGTTCCAGAAGACCGCCTTGAGGATGCAGGCGGTCCGACAGGCGCCGCACCCGATACAGCGCTCCGGCCGAAGCCGTACGCCGCCCTCCGGCCGCATCTCGAGGGCGTCCACCGGGCAGGCGCGGGCACACGGAGGATTTTTGCACGATCGGCACACCACCACGGTGAAGCCTTTGGACATGCCGCCGGCCGATTTGACGCCGATGCAGGAGTTCGACAGCCCGCCGGTGCCGTTCCGCCGTGAACAGGCGAACATACACAGCTGACAGCCGACGCACCGTTGAGAGTCGACGACCTTGATCTTCATGAAAGACCCCTACGCTGGTTGCTACCCTCCCATCATAGGACCTTTTTTACAACGCGGCAACATTTTTCGGTCAACGATATGAAGAAACGGGACACTTCCCCTGTAATTTAGTGTGGATAAAGTTTGACAAGAGAGTTTGTTTAGGCTAATGTGAAAACGCCTTGATTTGAAAAAAGGGGCCTTACAGGAGGAAAGACATGGTGTTCCGGTGTTTGCTTTTTCTGCTTGGGGTACTGATCCTGGCCGGCACCTCCTTGGATGCGGCGGGCGGGGAAGGCGACGCATTCGATGCGGCACAGTTCTTCAAATCGGTGGCCGAAGCCGATGCGGTCTTCATAGGAGATTATCTGCAAGGAGGACAGACCAAGGCCCGCGTGCGCAAGGTGAAGGTGTTCGCGGGGACGGTTCCCGACGAGGCGATCGTGACCGAGATAGACAACCAGAAGCACTGGCGCATGCATCGCTTCAGCTATCAGCCGCGTACCCAATACATATTCATCGCCCGCAAGGCAGGCGACTCCTTCGCACTCCATGTGGATTCGATCTCGGTCCCGGTCATGGGTGACAAGGTGAATTTCTCCTTCTCGAGCCCCTATCGCACCAACTTCTGGCAACTGTTCAATGTCGAACTCTTCGAGGCGGTGGTTCAGGCGGTGCGCGAGAAGGCGACCGGTGGCGTACAGCAGGGAAGCGAGGATCGGATCCAAGAGCTTTTCAAAAAGTATCTCGCCGCCAAGGAGACGAATTCCCTCAAGGCGCTTGTTCCCGCCGCTGCCTATCTGTCGGTGAAGCTTGATGACGAAGAGTATGCGAAACTGATCCCCCAGCCCGATATGCTCGGATGCCTCGCCGTCAAATTCTCGGCGCAGGTGATGGGCGACCTGTTCTTCAGAAAGCATGTCCTCTCGAAGATAAAGAGCCTTCCGCAGGACTCCCAGATCGCGGCGGCGAAGTGCGCCGCGACGACCGCCGCGAAAGAAAGCGTTCGCGAGTTCTCCGAGTTGCTTCGCACCGACGAGATGTACCACCCCCCGTCGCGCGAGTGCGTCCCGCCCGATTCGCCCGAGAGCTCCAACGGAGCGGCCGACCGCCTGGCTCGGGAGATTCCGGGCGCATTCCGTCCATCCCAGTTCGAGAATCCCGACAATCCCGAGGCGCACTATCGCGGCACCGGTCCGGAAATATGGGAGCAGACGGGTGGTCGCGTGGACGCCCTGGTCGCGTCGAGGGGGCCGGGTGGGACGATTTCCGGCACGGGCCGGTTCCTCAAGGAGC
>CAYNMQ010000256.1:0-2833 GCA_964398245.1 uncultured Spirochaetales bacterium
TGATCTTGGCAGCCACCGTGGGGCAGTCGAGATACGCTTCCTTGAGGCACGACTCGACGGAGATGTCGTTTCTCATTGCGGGAAGCCCGCCCATGATAGCGCATTCGCCGAGCGATATGAGGATCTTGCAGTTCTTGCGGAACGCCTTGAGGTTCTCGACGTTTTCGCTGTTGCAGCATCCGCCCTCGATGATTCCTATGTCGCACTGCTTGGAGAACGTCTTGATGTCGTCCACCGGCGATTTATGGAATTCTACGAGGTCTATGAGCTGAAGAATCCTGTCGTCTATATCAAGTAATGACATGTGGCATCCAAAACATCCAGCCAGCGAGGCTGTCGCGACTACTGGTTTACTCATTTGTATTCCTCCATTCTATTCTCGTCAGGCATGCCGGATAGCAATAAGTGTATCCCGCTTACGCCCGCTTTTCAATATCGCTGCCGATAGGCGTGAAGTCGAACTTCCTCTTGCCGACCGGGGTCTTATATCCGACTTCCTTCCTGAGAATCGCGCCGACGGGACACAATTCCATCGCCTTCATCGCCTCTTCGTCGGTGAACTTTGCCGACATTGCGTGGTCGATCGCGATAGCGGTGTGGCCGCCCCTGTTGACGAGACCGAATACCTGTTTGCCGTCCTTCGTTGCGCCGCGGACGCACCGCAGACACTGGACGCAGCGGTTCTTGTCGAGATATATCTTCGGCGCTTTCGCGTCGACATTGCATACCGGGAACATGAACGGGAACCGGGGAACCAGCATCTGGTAGCGATACCCGAGCGCCTGAAGTTCGCAGTTGCCGCTCTTCTCGCACGTCGGGCACATGTGGTTGCCCTCTACGAAAAGCATCTCAACGAGCGCCTTGCGGTAGTCTTCGAGCTCGGCGGTCGTGTTCTCGACGACCATGCCTTCGGCTACGGGAGTGGTGCAGGCTGCCATCGGGCGGCCGTTGACCTTGACTGTGCAGATACGGCAGGTTCCTGCCGGTTTCAGACCCTGAAAATTACAGAGCACGGGGATGTAGATCCCGTTGTCCCTGGCGGCGTCAACGATCATCTGACCGTCCTTGGCCTTTATTTCCTTGCCGTCTATGGTAATTTTAATATCGCTCATCGTTAGCTCCTTGCTCTCTCTTAGTGGTGTTCCTCAAATTTGGGCGTCCTGCCAGCGAACTTGCAGGATGCCTGTACGGCTTCTTCGAGGCTGAAGGAAGGCAGGAAGGGGCTGTCCTTCTTGACTTTCGCATCATAGATCTCGCGGAAGTTCTTGATGGTCGACTGGATCGGGTTGGGGGACGTCTGACCGAGACCGCAGCGGCTCATCGTCTTTACGATCTGGCACCATGACTCGAGGTCCTTGATGTCGCTCTCGGTTCCGTGCCCTTCGATGATCGTTTCGAGCTTGTTAAGCAGGATGACGTTGCCGGCCCTGCACGGTACGCACCATCCGCATGATTCCTCAACAAAGAACTCCATGAAGTTCTTTACGATGTCGAGAAGATCGCGGTCGGGCCCGAAGATCATCATCGATCCGCCGGTTCCCAGGTCGCTGAAGCATATCTTGCGGCCGTAGTCCTTCTTGCCTATAAAGGTTCCGGAAGGTCCTCCCACGAGAACGGCCTTTGCGTCCTTGCCGTCAACCATTTCGAGAAGCTGGTCGATGGTGGTGCCGAACGGTACTTCGTAGATGCCGGGTTTCTTGCAGTCGCCCGATACGGAGAGGACCTTGGTTCCGGCCGACTGCTCGGTGCCCATGCCCTTGAACCATGCCGCGCCCTGGGTCATGATGCGCGCCGCCGAAGCGAACGTTTCAACGTTGTTGACCGAGGTGGGGAGGCCCATGAAACCGCGCTGTACGGGGAACGGAGGCCTGTTTCTCGGCTCGCCGCGTTTTCCTTCGGCCGATTCGATAAGCGCCGATTCTTCACCGCTCACATACGCGCCCGCGCCCATCTGGATGGCGATGTCGAAGTTGAAGCCCGACTTGCCGCCCGCGTTGGCGCCGAGGATGTTGTTCTTTCTGAGGTTTGCGAGCACGCCTTCAAGATACGGCTTGAGGTAGATATATTCTGCCCGGAGGTAGATGAGGCCCTTGTCGGCGCCAACGGCGTAGCCGGCGACCGCCATGCCTTCAAATACGAGCTCGGGGCATTCGGTCAGGAGCACCCTGTCCTTGAACGTTCCGGGTTCGCCTTCGTCAGCGTTACATACGACATACTTCCTGGAGCCTTCCGACTTGCGGCAGAAGTCCCATTTCATGCCGGTTGAGAAACCCGCGCCGCCGCGCCCGCGAAGGCCCGACTTCTTTATCTCTTCGATAACTTCTTCGGGTTTCATGCCCACGGCTTTCTTGAGTCCTGCGCCGGATTCGAACGATGCGAGAATAACCTCGCCCGGCTTCTGGATGTTGTTGTTGACAATGGATTTGATTTCGGCCGACTGGTTCTTGCCGTCGCCGAACTGCTTTACCATGTCCTGAACTTTGACGCCCTTCTTCATGTCGGCGACAATCGCCTTTGCCTTGTCGGCGGTGAGCTTGGTGAAGTACACGCCGTTGATGATTGCGGCGGGTTCCTGATCGTTCATGCCCACGCAGGAGGTGTCGAAAAGACCTATCTTTCCGTCCTTGGTCGTGGTTCCCCATGCGCACCCGGCCGCTTCTTCAAAAGCCTTGACCACCGCCGAACGTCCGTTCATATAGGCGGTGGGGGTGTTGTTGAGGTATACCGCGTACTTGCCGACCGGTTTTTTCGAGAAGAAGTGATAGAAGGTTACAACTCCCTCGATATCCACGCTCGACGTTCCCATCGCTTTGGCTAACTCGGCGATGGCTTC
>CAYNMQ010000257.1:0-2809 GCA_964398245.1 uncultured Spirochaetales bacterium
TCAGATAGACCAAACATGGGACGGCGACTCATGGGAACCGGCCGCCGACACCTGCGCATGGAAGTGCGACAAAGGCTACTTCTTGAGCGAGACCGGCGACGCCTGCGAGTGGCATCCGGTCGTCTATGTCAACCACGCCGCGACCGGAGCGAATGACGGTTCGTCGTGGGAGAACGCCTTCACCAATCTCTCCGGCGCGCTGGACTTCGTGATCTCCGGACAGGAGATATGGGTCGCACGGGGCACCTACCATCCTGATGAATGCCCTTCGTCGCCGAGTGAGTGCGCCGATCCCCGTTTCCGCACCTTCTGGTTGGTCCCGGGCGTCTCGATCTACGGCGGGTTCAACGGAACGGAGACGCTTCGTGAAGAGCGCGACTGGATCGAGAACGAGACGATCCTCTCGGCCGACATCAACGAAGACGACCTCTGGGACGACATCAACAACACATGGCTCAACCGCTCCGACAACATGTATCATGTGTTCGCGAGGGGCGGCGATGTGATGACCGGCTCCCCCGATCGCATTGACGGCTTTACGATAAAAGGCGGGCAGGCCGATCTCAACGATTTGGGACATAGCGTGGGCGGCGGTCTTTCGTTCACGAACAGGAACCTCGTCGTCGCCAACTGCGCATTCGTCGGCAATATAGCTCTCGAAAGCGGCGGCGCGATCAGTGCGGCCGCGTCCCTCCTTTCCGTCGAGAACTGCCGCTTTGACCGCAACATCGCGGCGACCGGCGGAGCGATAAACGCTTTTTGGGACACCGCACTGACCGTCACCGGCTCCGTCTTCACCGGGAACCGCACCGCCGCCCCCGACAACAACCAGCGCGGCGGCGCGATATCATTCGACGCCGCGCTTACCGTCACCGGTAGCGATTTCATTGGTAACTTCTCGCCGCATGAAGGATCCGCCATCAGCGGGACCGGCTCATCAGGCTCCACGCTCGTGGTTGATGACTGTGTCTTCGACCAGAATTCGACCGCCGGCGCCGGTGACGACGGCGCCATCATCAGGGCACCGGAGAACAGCGTCGTGACCGTGACCTTTTCCTCGTTCACCGGCAACATCGGCACCCCCCTTCGCACTCAACAGTCAACCCTTACCGTGACCGACACCTTCTTCGGAAATAATAGCGCGGTCAACGGAGGCGCCATAAATGCGGGGCAGAACCACAGCATAGTGATCGAGAACTGCCGCTTCATCGAAAACGAGGCCACTATGTCCTTTGCCGGACTCGCGAATTTGGGCGGCGCCATCTTCCTTGGTGGTCTGGGCGAGCTTCCACTCTTGCCGGTTATACCGGGGCTCTCCGCGCAGATAACCAATTCGGTGTTCAAGGACAACAAAGCCGGCTGGCATGGCGGCGCCATCGCCGTTCTCGGATACCCCGACCTCGTCGTGACCAACTGCACCATGGAGGGCAACGAGGCCGATCCCAACAAGGACGCCACATTGGATCCCAACGCGATCACCTTCATCTCCAGCGACGGCTCTCAGTTCAACAACTCCATCATCTGGGATCCGGTGTATCTGATACCGGCCGGCTTCATGGGCCTGCCGATAATCGCCAGCCACCCGGTCTTCAGTTACAGCGATGTCTTCGGGTGCGGCGGCAGCGGTTCCGATTGTGGCAGCGGCAGCGATCCCTGCTGGGTCGCCGCGTGCGGCACCGACGGCGGTGGCAACATTGACGAAGACCCGCTGTTCGTGGGCGGAACCGGGAGCGACCCGCTCTCCTTGCAGCAAACCTCGCCGTGCGTGGATGCCGGCAGCGATGCGCTCGTGCCGGAAGGGATAACGACCGACATTCTCGGTGCTGGCCGTTTCAACGATACCGTGGACATGGGCGCCTACGAATGGTGGGAATGATGAACCACAGAAGAAACTCACCCCGTACCCCTCTCTTGGCAAGAGAGTGGTGCCTGCGGGGCGGGGTGAGTTGTGAACCTTGAGAAAGCGAAAGGAGGACGACGATGCGCTGCGCGAACCGTTTTTTCTGCACTCTGCTTGTCGTCCTCCTTTTCACGCCGCTTCTGTTCACCTCCTGTAGTAAGAAAAAACACGACAACAAGCCACCGAAGGGCTCCCTCTTCGGCGAATGCTACGACGACGGCACCTGCGATCCCGGCCTCGTCTGCATTGACGATGTCTGCTGGAACGCCCCCGACGACGACGCGTTGAACGACGAAGCGGCCGACGGAGACGAGGAGCAGAAAGAGACCGACATTCTCCCGGCCGACGACGGGAAACCCGATACAGACGATGGAACCGTTGACCACGACATTCCCGGCGACCTCGACCGCCCCGACATCGAGACGGATGGGGACGAGGACAGCGATGACGACCTTTTGCCCGACGATGACGCCGACAATCCGCCCGTCTGCGGCAACGGCGTCAAAGAGGCGGGGGAGCTGTGCGATGACGGGGCGCTCCTGAACGGCACCTACAACCACTGCAAGGCCGACTGCCTCGGCCTCGGGCCCCGCTGTGGTGACGGCATCCTGCAGACGCAATACGGCGAGAACTGCGACGACGGGCTCAACGACGGCTCATACGATTCGTGTGTTCCCGGCTGTCAGGCAGGGAAAGCCTCCTACTGCGGCGACGGAAAGACCGACAGCCCCTACGAGAAGTGCGACGACGGTGTCAACAATGGTTCCTACAACACCTGCAATCCCGACTGCTCGCTCACTGCGGAGCGGTGCGGCAACGGGATCGTTGACCTTCCGTTCGAGGAGTGTGACCTCGTCGTGAACGATGGGGCCTACTGCGGCTGCGATCCCGTCTGCTCGTGGGCTCCCA
>CAYNMQ010000258.1:0-2792 GCA_964398245.1 uncultured Spirochaetales bacterium
TCGACGGCGACTGGCGCGAAATGCAGGAGAACCACCTCTACAACGGCTGGGTCTATATCCCCGACGGGAACAAGGTGAAACTCTCGACGAATAGCGCGGTGCCGAGCATCTGCGGGAACGGGATCGTGGAACCGGGCGAGGTCTGCGACGGGAACAGTATTGCCTGTGGCGAACTCGACCCGAACCAGTGGAACGGCGGCACGGCGACTTGCAAGAGCGATTGCAGCGGGTATAACACCACCAACTGTTACTGGGGAGGTTGTTAATTATGGAAAAAGAGTTCTGGGAGAACAATATGAGAAAAAAAATCTTGGTGGTTTTATTGGCATTGAGTGGGGCACTCATCGCTGTTTCCTGCGGTTCGGGTGAGCCGAGTGCGCCAACCGACGGCGATAACCTCTATCCCGATACCGAGGCCGACGGCCTTCCCGATGTGGACAAGGTCACCTGCAACTACTCGAGCGCCGACAGCAAGATAAAGCCAGACACGCTGTCTCTCGAGTTCTCGGGTTACTACAAGACCTTCGGCGGCACGCGCTATCTCACCATCACCAACCGGTGCGCCACCTGCACCGGTACGCTCGAGATAACGAGTGCCGAACTCATTCAGGACGAGAACCTCGCCGGATTCACCCTTTCGCCGAATCCGGTCGCGGCGCAGACCGTCTCGCTGAGAAAGGACGAGAAGGTGACCTTCGGCGTCAGTTACTTCGTCGTTTCATGGGAGGATGTCGAGGGAATTCTCCGCATTCATAGTACCGATAAATGCTATCCCCAACTTGACATCCCGCTCATTGGGCGCGCGAAAAGTTCGCCACAGATAACGGTGCGAACGCCCGACGACGCGAATCCCGACGACAACAAGATGGAGTTCGGCGAAGGCTTTGATGAGAAGGTGTCTCCGCTTGAAATCCACAATACCGGCTCGGCGAATCTGCGCGTCGGCGCCATCAGCATCACGCTCGGAGCTTCGGCGAAAGCGGGAGAACCGGGCTTCTTCGTCAAGACGAGCATCCCGTCCGATAAGGATATCGTTCCCGGTCTGTACGAAACGGCCGAGATCGGGTGCCGCAACGACAAGAACTTCCCGCTCGGGCTCGTCGGCGAGGCCGAGATCCTCAATAACGACGCGACCGATTACGCGAAGAACCAGCGCTATAAGGTCGAACTCTTCTGCGGGCCTGAGCGTACCGACATCCCGACCGCGAAACTGGTCTGCACGCCGCAGGAGGTGCCGATCCTAACCTGGCCGACGCTCGACGGCTCTCAGAGCACCGATGTGGACGGGGTCACGACGACCGGCCTCTCGTACTTCTGGACATTCGCTTCGGTTCCCGGCGGCGGGAGCGGCGGCGGCGCCTCGATCGTCGATCTCAACGACAAGACCAAGCCGGTCGCCAATGTCTGGAGCGACGCCCCGAAGGCGACCTTCCAGGCGATGCTCAAAGGGACCTACAGCGTGCGGCTCATGGTCAAGAACGCCGACAATCTCACGAGCAACTGGGCCGATTGCGACATCGAGGCGATCCCGAACGACGAACTCATCGTCAAGATGATCTGGGACAACAAGGACAGCGATATGGACCTTCACCTCGTGCCGCCCGGCGGCGCCTACGGCGATCCGGCGACCGACTGCTACTTCTACAACTGCTCTCCCCAGTACACCGGCGCGCGGCCCGAATGGGGTGTCGTCGGCGAGACCAAGGACGACCCGGCGCTCGATGTGGACAACACGACCGGTCGCGGCCCCGAGACGATCTATGTGAACCAGCCGGCGAACGGCGTGTACAAAGTCATTGTCCACGCCTACGACACAAGCCGCGGACCGAGCACCGCCATCGTCAAGGTCTATACCCACGCGGTGCAGGCGGCGAGCGCTTCGGCGCTCTTCACGCAGACCAACACCTGCTGGGATGTCTTTTCGCTCACCGTGACCGACGGGACCGGCGGCAAGAAGAACATCGCCGTTCAGCCGCTCGGCGGGAGCGTTTATTCCTGTGATCCGCCGCCGGTGAATCCGTGAAAGAAGAGCAGGGGGTATCGTATCCTTGACTTCGCCGAATCTCTTTCCATATACTGAGGCGACTTTGAAAGTAGGGGAGATCGTTCCATGAGAGGTTTCGTTGTTCTCTTTGTCGTGTTAGGTATCGCCCAAGCGCTCTTGGCTGCCGAAGTGACCGAGGTTGCCGATTCGTTCGATAAGAACAACCCGTTCGACTTCAATCTGAACATCTATTACCGCAACACCCACGAGTTCGCGAACCTGAAGCGAGAATACAACACCATTCCCAAAACTTACGAAGATGACAACGGGCAGCTCTACTACACTACCGAAAGCCGCCGTGTCGAGACGCTCGAGTACAAAGGGAATCCTGAGATGCGCTATCTGCGCGAACTGCTCATCGCCTCGGAAATAGGGCTCTATCACGACCTCTCGATATCGGTGGATGTGCCTATCGTACTCAAAGACGCCTACCGGCTTCTTCTCGAGAACTATGACCTCGACGCGCAGGGCAACGCAGTGCCGCGTGAATACAGCCTCATCGAGCAGGACCTTTTCCCCGATGCGGGCAACCTTTCCTACGCCCACGGGATCGGCGTGGGGGACATCGGCGTCGGCATCCAGTGGGCGCCCTTCAATCAGGAGCGCGGCAAGGATGCCTTTTCGTGGCTACTCGGCTTCAAGGCCTTCTTCCCGACCTCTTCGGTCAAGTCGCCGAAAGGGATGAACACCATTGATAACACCGGCGCGGTCACCAACGCCGACACCAGCGACAAGGGGGTGGGTAGCG
>CAYNMQ010000259.1:0-2782 GCA_964398245.1 uncultured Spirochaetales bacterium
CCGCTTTCTAAGCGTGCGACGCCGACACCACCTTCCACCTGGCGTTCAAGGGTCTCATCAACGCCTATGACGACATGGCGGCGGGCAAGGAGGTGACGGGGCTCGGCATCTTCGAATATTCCTTCGGCGGAGACAAGTACTCGCCGAAGGGCGACCCCGAGGCCTACCTCAGCACCATCCCCGCCGACTACGAGACCCCCGAGATGGCGGGCAAGGACTACCTGCGGATCCAACTCTACGCCGGGCCGCTCCAACAAGGAACAAATGAGGCGGGCAATCAGTGGTATACCTACGATTTCGTCAACATCGGCATCCCGCTCGACCGTTTCACGACGGCGAAAGGGGCGGACGAGAACATTTTTCCGCTCGACGACATCACGTGGGCCAACCTCATGCATCTCACCCTGACATCGCGCGCCGACGGGCAGTATTTCTACCGCTACTGCTATGTCGCCCTCCCCGACCGCGATCCGACCGACGGCAGGTGGTTCGTCGACCACCGCAACAACGAGGATTTCGCGGCGGGCGAGGATCTCATCCTCTGGGCGAACATTACGATGGGTGACCGGCAGATCGTGACGGCCGAGAACGAGGAGACGCTCTGCCTCTATCAGTCGCTTACGGCCATCCTTACCAAGGAGGAGTATGAGGCCGAAATAGCGAAGAGCGGCACCGAGTTCGGCTGCGAGATACCGGAGAAGTACACCACCCCCTTCGCCAACGACCGGGCGCTCTTCATCTTCATCGGCGAAGTGTCGGACATCGCCAATAACGAGACGGTACTCGCCTATACCGATTACAATGTCGCGCTCGGCGGTTCGGTTAAGACGGTGGCCGACTACACCGCCTACGCCTATGCCGACGACATCGGCACCGCGACCACCTATCTGGTGGCGCAGACCATCGGGAATCTCTTCGAATTCGTCCCGGGGCGTCATTTCACCTACGACTATACGCGGCTCCTGATACCGGTAGGGAAACTGCAGGCGATCCCGGCGGCCGACGAAACGGCCGAGTTCGCGCTTCCCGATATCTATTTTCAGTATATGTTGCTCGAGCAGAAACTGCCCAAAAGCGGCGGCGACTATCTGAAAGGTTGCATCTACGCGATGCACACGCAGAATGAACTGAACGGGGTATTCCTCTGTCGCGCCGGGGCGACCGATTTCCTGCCGGGCGATCCCTACCACATCGCCGGGAACATCGAACTGTCGATGGATGTCGACTACCTGGTGGAGCAGAACGGCGTGACCTCCCCCGACGAACTCTGCTTCTGTTACGACCAGACCAGCGGCGCGTCGATGACCTGCGACGATTTCGACCTTATTCCCGTCAATGATTGATTAGGGAGGCGGCCATGCGTACGATGCTGTTCACGGCGCTCATCCTCGGCGCGATGCTGATAGCCGCCGCCGAAAAGAACCTCTTCATCGTGACGACCGACAAGATAGTCGGCGATTCGCAAAAACTGGCCGAGTTCGTCGCGGCGAAGGAGGCGCGCGGGTTCACCGTGACGCTCGTCACTGAATCCGACTACGGCCTTCCCGCGGCGCAGGGTCTCGAACGGGCCGTCGCGATCCGCGGTTGGCTCAAGCAGAACACCGCGCCGGGAGACTACCTGCTCCTCATCGGCGACGCCAACGCAAAGTACGGCGATGTCCCGATGTTCCTCGTCTGGCCTCGCCACACCTACTCGGCCGACCAGTGCTTCGGCTTCGCGGTCGACTGCCGCGCCTTCGAGAGCGACGCCCCCTACGCCGACCTTTTGGGCGACTGGGATCTCAGTAAGGACGGTCAGTGGGGCGCACACGGCCTCGACGATGGCGAGGGCGGTTTCGACTTCGACCCCGAACTCATCGTCGGGCGGATGTCGGTCTATTTCGACGACACGACCGAACTCGACCGCATCCTCGGTCACGCCCTCGACTACATGCGCGCCCCGGCCGGCTCCATCGCGTGGCGCAGGAACATCCTGCTCCCCGCCGCGTTCTTCTACTTCAAGGGACAGCCGATGCTCTCCTACACCGTGCCGGCCGATGTGGACGGCGCCGACACCGCTGAATGGTTCATCCACAACATCCTTCCGAAACATGCCGGCTTCGGCGTCACGCGGATGTATGAGAAGGAGGGAACGATCGTCTCGAAATATGCGACCGACTTTGCGTTGACCCGCGAGAACCTTCAACAGGAATGGGATACGGGCCACGGCATGGTCTTTTGGTTCGGCCACGGGCTCGACCGCGAGGTGGCGCGGACGATCTGGGTGGACGACGACAAGGACGGCAAGGTGCAGAACGGCGAACTGCAACAGCCGCTCTTCATCCATTCGGACGACGCACTGGCGATCGGCGCCGCGAGTCCCGCCTTCGTCGTCGCCTCCTCCTGCGAGGTCGGAAGCGCCCAGACGCCGTGGAACCTCACCCATGCCCTTCTCACCGAAGGGGCCGCGATCGGGATGATCGGCTCGACCAATGTGACGCCGGGCGACATGACCGACTACAGCCATTTCGAGAGCGAACTCGACACGACGAGATACGGCTCGACCAATCTCGGCATACTCTTCTTCGACAAACTGATGGCGGGCGAGGTGGCTGCCAAGGCATTCGCCGAAGTGCGGCGCGATGTCGGCACCGATGGTTCCATCGAGACCTATGCAGGGAAGATGATGCTCAACTACTACGGCGATCCGACCTTATCGCTCAACAGTTCCGCCGCCGACGCCCCCGACGAGGACTTCCTTCCCGATGCCGATATCGACGCCTGCGACACCGCCATATCGCGC
>CAYNMQ010000260.1:0-2775 GCA_964398245.1 uncultured Spirochaetales bacterium
GCCCAGCGACTGCATTGACTATGTGATCGTGCACGAACTCTGCCACCTGAAATACCCGAAACACGACCGTGTTTTCTATCGCTTACTCGGACAGATCATGCCCGACTGGGAAACTAGGAAAAAGCGTCTAGAACAAATGTTGTGGTGATAAAAGGGTTCCCTTCTGCTGCCGCGGTGACGGCACACCATCCCCGCTGACCGCAACGCGTTTCCTTCGCTGACGCTACGGGCGCTTATTCTGGCAAGCGGCAATAATATGTGGTATAAGGGAACACTAAATGGACCGGTCATGGTTGGGTTAGTTTATTATGAACACGGTCGAGGGGAGAAAAACCTATGAAGAGAACGACTTGGGTCATGCTGGCGGTCGCCTTCCTGCTGTGGGGCTGCGGCGACGAGACGGAGCACAAACCGGGCAGCGACGCCGATCAGGCGACCGTGACCGACGACTCGGTGACCGATGACACAATTACCGATGACACAATTACTGACGACACAATTACCGACGACACGGTGACCGACGAGACGATTACCGACGACCCCGTCACCGACACGCCGCTCACCGACGAAGAGACCCTTCCCGACGAAGAGTGCATCGTGTTGCCCGACGACGACGCTGTCCAGCCGGTTGACGAACAGCCCGACATCGACAACCAGAACTGCTTCAACCTCGGGACGGCCTACAACAAGGAGGGGCTCGACGATCTCGCGACCGGCATCTCGCTCCCTGTCTACTCGCACGGCGGGGGGAATCTGCTCGATACCCTTCCGATGGATTCCGAAGGGACCATCACCCTGCAGGTTCCTGAGGAGAACCCCTACAACGGAGAGACGCCATCTTACTTCATCTACGAGACGGCGAACGGTTTCTTCACCAAGTACGCCTACGCGCAGTTCGGCGACACGATAATGGTAGATCTCGATCCGGTCATGCCCTACAATCTCATCAACGGCAACATCTTTATCGTGCAGTACTACTTCGGGCCGACCACCCTTTCCAACACCGCGATAACGGTCATTGACTCAAATAATGCCCTCGTCGGCTGCTTCACGACCGATGGGGAGGGACGGTTCATCATCAATCTGCCGGCGGGCGACTACAAGTTCCAGTTCAAGGATATGGATATGCAGCTGTACGACGAGGCGGTCTCCACCACCGGCCCCGGCGACTACCTCGACCTGCGGATACCGGCGCAGGCACAGATGGCCAAGCCGAACATCTATCTCTATCCACCCGAAACGACCGAGGTTTCGGTCACGCTTGGCTTCCCGCAGGGTGGGTTCATCACCACCTCCATTCCGGAATACGGCGACGGCTGGCGGGTGACGGTCACCCCCGACGGCATCGTTGACGGAAAATACGGCTACCTCTTCTACGAGGCGCAGCAGTTCGACCACTATCAATACAAAGAAGGATGGACCGTGGCAACGGCCGGGCTTGAAAAGTTCTTCCGCGGCAACCTCGCCGCCTACGGTTTTGCGGGACGCGAGATAGAGGACTTCATTGCGTGGTGGATACCGCGCCTGAACGAAGGCCCCTGCTACGACATCTACCCCCAGACCCGCGCCGAAATAGACCCCTTCGTCACGCTCGACATTGCCCCGGCGCCCGACTCGGTCCAGCGCCTTTTCTACGCGACGCGGCCCACCGGCGACTGCGCGGCGCACCTCGACGAACCGGTCATCGTGCCGTTCGCCCGCGAGGGCTTCGCCGTCCTTGAATGGGGCGTCGTCCTGCGGTGATCCCTCGCCAAGAACCGGCCTCCGACCGCCGGCATCTCGTTCGAGTTCCTTTGCCCGCCGGAGACCGTCATCCGCGAGATGTTCGGCGCGGCGGGCGACCTCGTGGATCGCATCGGGGTCGCGTGCGGAAAAGCGGCACCGTGAGAATGCTCACTTCCGGAAGGTGAACCACCGGTTCCCGAGGTAGTTCGGGCCGGTGAAAAAGACCATCGCCACGAGGGTGCTCACCGTATCCGAAAGACCAAGCCACCGTGACGAGATAAGGAGCGCCCCCATCTGGAACAGGTAGCAGGCGAGCCACACGAGGGTATAGATGACCATCTCGCGCCACACCGCGCCTTCGCTCCGGAAGGTCCAGCGGCGGTTCCAAATGAAACTGTTAATGAATCCGGCGCCATACCCGATGACATTCGCGACAAGGAGTGGGACACCAAGCCAGAGGAGAACAAAGATGATGCCGAGAGTGAGACCGGTGTTGGCGAGACCAACGACAAGAAAGCGGCCAAACTCGCCAACGGTATCGTGACTGATGGGAAACCGAACTCGCATCTAGGTTTCCAGCCAACTGCCCAACACTTTGAGGTTCCAGAGGAAGAGCCGGTGATCGGCCTTCCCCGCAATGTGCTCGTCGTAGAGCCGGTTCATGAAGGCCATATTGAGACCGGTGCGCGCCATCTCGGCCTGTGTCACCACGATCCGCCGCTCCTTGAACCAGCGACCCACCGGCACGCCGAAGCCTTTCTTTTTCCGGTGGAGTATCTCTTTCGGAAGAACTGGTTCGAGCGCCTTTTTGAGGAGATATTTCGTGGTGTTGCCTCGCAGTTTATACGAGGCCGGTATCCGGCGGACGAGGTTGACCAGTTCGATATCGAGGAACGGGGCACGCACCTCGAGCGATACCATCATGCTCGCCCGGTCGCCCTTGACGAGGATATCGTCCTGCAGGTAGAGTTTCGTGAAGAAACAAAGGACCTTGTCAACGATGTCGGGCGACCGGCAGGAGTCCCACGCCGAGATCGCCTCCTCGTAGAG
>CAYNMQ010000261.1:0-2719 GCA_964398245.1 uncultured Spirochaetales bacterium
AACACCGCTACGGGAGACAAAAGTGCCGAGCTCGTTCGCAGGCACGATGGTCGGCGGGATGATAGTGGCCATCGAGTCGTTCTCCCACCGGACGATAGCGGCGAACAGCTCTTCCTCATGAAAGGGCAGTATCGTCAGAAAGGTTTTCCCGAAGGCCGCCGTCGTTCGTGCGGCGCGGATGTCGAGCGACGACACGCAACGAACCTCGAAAATGCCGCGGGCGTAGAGAAAGGCGCATACGAAAGAGATGCCGCTCTTGAGTCCGGTGAAAGAACCGGGACCGATACCGAGGTACGCTTTTGTTTCGGATCCGAGAAGGAAATCTTCCATAAATGCGGCGAACCGTTGAGGGAGCACCGATAAAAGCGACCGTCGCGGCGCCCGCTCGCAGAGCGCCCGTTCCTTTTCGTTCTCGTATGTCCACAGGAAGATCTCGTTTCCGGCGCTATCGAACACCAGGATCGTCTCGTTCATCCTATCCGCCTTGGAAGATGGCGAAGTAACGGCTGATATCGTTGAATATCGCGAACACCATAAGCGCCATGAGAAGCACGACGCCGATGCGGAGAGACCACTCTTTCACGACCGACGGCACGGTGCGGCGAGTGATTCCCTCGTAGGCGTACATCGCCGCGTGACCTCCGTCGAGTACCGGGATGGGGAAGAGATTGAGGATGCCGAGGTTGATGCTGATCATCGCCATGACCGACAGGAAGGTTTTTACCCCGCGTTCGGCCGCTTTCTGCGAGATGTCGAACACAAGGATCGGACCGCCGATCGATTTTGCCGAAAGTTTGCCGCTGAGAAGGTAGGCTATCCCTTTGATGGTGAGCACCGAAACCTGAGCGGTCTCCGAGAGCATGTACCTGAGCGAGTAGAGAAGGGGCGCGGAGCGACGGGCTGTTGTCGGTTCAAGGGTGTAGTCGAAAAAGAAGCGGGCTCCCCAACGGAGCGAGTTCTCCTTCAACCCCGTGTAACGGTTGTCCGTGGTGTCGAAAGAGATGCGGATCTCCTTGGTCATTTCTTCGCCGTTGCGGAGAAGCGTCAGAGAAACAAGGGTCCCCTCTTTCGATTTTTTCATCTCATGAGCGAACTCGTGAGGAGCGCCGACGGCGACCCCGTTCACGGCACGGATAAGATCGTCCTTGCGGACATCGGCCCGTGCGGCGACCGAGTCGGGGTCGACCGAGGCGATGAGCATGCCGCCGTGATGTGCGCTCTGCCGGAGGAGAACCGTCTCGTCAGAATCAAGCCTCACTGTCGTCGTGATGCCGCTCCGTTCGATAGTCAGTTCATGGGGGCCTTCGGTAAGCCGCGACAGAAACTCGTACCAGCGATGCACCGGCTCTTTGTCCACGGTACGGATGAGGTCACCGTTTCTCAGCGGTCCGACCGGCTTAGGAAGCGCAAGACGCGTATCGCGGGGGAGCGCCGCGATGCCTATGATGCAGCGCGCTGTTTCGGCGCCGAGCACATCGGAGAACCATTTCTTTTCCGGTTCCACCGCAACCGTCTCCGGCCGGCCATCGGGGAATCGGGCGAGGAGAAGTTGAACGGGGGCACAGCGATCGCCGTCGGGACGAGGGAGGGAATTCTGCACATCCTCCCACACCGCCGTTTCTCCGCCATTGATGGAGAGAATGCGGTCTCCTTCACCGATCCCGGCACGCATCGCCGGACTGTCGGGCGTCACATACTCCACGACAGCGGCGTCGCTCGTGTAGTTGAAGAACGAAACAATGAGATAGACGAACGCGGCGAACACGAAGTTCATCACCGGCCCGGCGAGCACGATGAGCGTTTTCTCCCACCACCGTTTCGTGACGAAACTGCGCGGAACATCTTCCGGCGGCGGATCTTCCTCGGTCGTCTGTTCGCCGAGCATCTTGACATAGCCGCCGAGCGGCACCGCCGATATGCGGTATTCGGTCTCGCCCCTTCGCCACGAGAAGAGCGATGGGCCGAACCCGAGCGAGAAAACGAGGATCTTCACGCCGAAACGACGCGCAACAATGAAATGACCGAATTCATGGACGAATATGACAAGACCAAGGAGAAGGATCGCGTAAAGGAAATTGATCATCTCGTTCCGTTCAGAGCACCTTCATGTTTTTAGTATAGCGACAAACGGTCGCAAGAAAAGGGTTCAAAAGGAAAATCTTCACCGAAGCGCTTCGGAGACAACGCGTTCCACAAAGGTGCGGTAAGAAATGCCGGCCTGCTTACAAGCTGCCGCCACACCGCCCGACGGCGCGATACAGGGATTAACATTGATCTCGATGGTCCACGGAGAGCCCTGTTCGTCAACCCGTATGTCGACGCGAGCGTACCCGGAAAGCCGGAATGTGCGCCAACAGTCGGCCGCGAGGTCTCGCAGCCGGTCGAGCAGTGGACGATCTTCCGGGGGGAAATCGAAGGCGCGCAAGGTGTTCTGGTATTCGAAAGAGTTCTCATCCCACTTGGCGCGGTAATCAACGATCTTGGGCCGGTTCTGGTCGAAGTTGACGAACCGTATTTCGGCAGGAGGCAACACCTCCGGTTCGCCGCGGTTACCCAGTATCGTGAGGTTGAATTCCCGTCCTTCGATGTATTGTTCGGCGAAGTGGCGTACGCCATAGTCGCGCTCTTGCTTTCTGATGAGCGCCACAAGGTCTTCGGCATGCGTCACCTTAACGACACTGTCAGGACCAATGCCGAGAGAGGCATCCTCGTCAACCGG
>CAYNMQ010000262.1:0-415 GCA_964398245.1 uncultured Spirochaetales bacterium
CGGAGGCGTTTCGCGTCGCGGGGTTCACTTTTGCGGGGATGGCGGTACGCGCCGCTGACGGCGCTTCGCTTTTGACCGGGCGCGCGGCGCTTTTTCTCATCGCCTCGTATCTGGTCATCGTCTCTATCTACGCATTCAACAGTTGGGCAGGATTCGAGGAGGACCTTTCCAATCCGCGACTTGCGCTTTCCCCGTCCATTTCGCGGCGGCTCTTTGCGTCCGTTTCGCTCTTCACGATCACGGCTGCCGGCGTTCTCTTTGCCGTCATCGCGCCGCTGGCCATCCCGTATGCGCTTCTCGTGTGGTTCTTGTGGGGCGGCTACTCATTCCCGCGCCGCGGCGCGAAGTACCTTCCCCTTGCCGGGACATTCATGCATCTCCTCGTCGGGATGGTCCAATTCCATCAGGGGTGGAT
>CAYNMQ010000262.1:443-2670 GCA_964398245.1 uncultured Spirochaetales bacterium
CCTCCTTTCTCTCTATTTTGCGCTCCTCCTTGCGTCGGGGCACCTCAATCATGAAGCGATAGACCGTGAGGCCGACCGCGCCGCAGGCGTCACGACGGGGGCGGTGAGATTCGGCCTCCGGCGGTGGGCGTGGGTGCATCTGATAACGGTGGCGGCCTCATGCGCCGCCCTCATCGCGGCGTCGTTCGTGGCCGCGATCCCTGCGCTTCGTCTCGTCCCCTTTTTCGCGGCATCGGCAGGACATCTGTTCTCGGCCGGCCGCCTCGTCGCCGGTCTCGATCGCGATCAGTTGGTGTTCGTGCGGCACCGGATGCGCTATCGCCTCCTTTTCGGCGGCGCCGGCATCATTTCTCTTGCCGCGCTCTTCGCATGAAGATATTACTCATCAAACCGTACCTCTATCTGCACGGCTACCAGAACCTCGAACTGCCGCTCGGCATCATGGCGATCTCGGCATATCTCAAGCGTGAATTGAGGAACGCCGTGTCGATCTCTCTTCTCGACCTGCGGGTGGAGAAAAACCATGAAAAGGTGCTGTTCGACACCCTTTCCCGTGAACGGCCCGATATCATCGGCATATCGCTCATGAACTGCGAAAAGCCCTTTTTACAACGGTATCTCGGCGACATTCGCGCCGCGCTTCCCCACGCGCTCATCGTGGCGGGCGGCGCCTATCCGACCTGCGATACCGAGGGTCTCCTCCGCGAGTTTTCTGCAATAGATCTGGTCGTGCGCGGAGAGGGGGAAGAGACCTTTCTCGCCGTCGTGCGATGCTGTCTTGCCGGCGAGGACCATCGGAGCGTGCCGGGGACCGCGTACCGGGAGGGAGAGGAAATAACCATCGCGCCTCCGCGAGAGTTTATCGAGCCGCTCGACCGGTTGCCGATGCCCGACTACGAAGCCGTTGATCTCGAACGCTACTTTGTTTCGCGCATTCCTATGAACGCGGTCAATGTTCATCGGCGCTGTCTCATTTTGATGACTTCGCGCGGCTGCCCTTATCGGTGCGCTTTCTGTCACGATATCATGGGGAAACAGTTCCGTCCGCATAGTCCTAGGCGGGTTCTCGACGAGATATGTTTTCTGCATGATCGTTACGGTGTCCGCGAGATACATTTCGTTGACGATGTTTTCAATCTCGATAGGGAACGAACGCATCGGATCCTGAGAGGGATCGCCGCCTCCGGGAGGAGGCTCTATTTTGCGTTCCCTAACGGTCTCCGCAGCGATCTGCTGACCGAGGAAGACATTGATCTTATGAAAAGAGCCGGCGTTTACCACTTGCTTTTTCCCCTCGAAACCGCTACGCCGCGTCTGCAGGAACTGGTGGAAAAGCGGCTCGATCTCGATCGGTGTCTCCGCATCGTGCGCTATGCCCACCGAAGCGGTATCGTCACCAAGGCCTGTTTCATGCTCGGGTTCCCGACCGAGACCGAGGATGACCTGCGCCGGACGCTCGCGCTCGCCTTCGACCCGTCGTTCGACATGATGGCGGTGTATAAGGTCGCCTATTTCCGTCACACCGAGCTTGCGCGGAAAGCGCGGGAACAGTGGGGTGACGCGATTCCGGAGCAGGCCGAATACTATGCCGCTCTCTCGCCCTACGAACAGGCGACCGGCCGTTCGCTCGGCCGCCTGATAGCCATGACCTATCTGCGCTTCTACGGTTCGTGGCGCATACTGCGCCTTCTCTGGCGGCTGCCGCGCCGCCGGGAATTCCTTTCGCGTCTTCTGAGGCACGCTGCGCTCGTTTGGCACACCTATGCGGCGGCCGGCCGTCGGTGACCGTTCTCGTCAGGGGGCCGTGAATAGACGGACCCCCGCGCGGACCTTCGCGAAAAGGTCACGCAGTGAGGAGACTTCGCGCAGACGGCGCACCAGATAGGAAGGTCGCCCGTAGAATCGCCGGTATATCCGTCGTCTCAGTGAAAGCAGTTCACCGCGGGAAAGGCGCTCTTCCCACAGCGGCGGGCTGAACTCCTCCCACGGATTTGCGGCGAAGCGGCGCCAAACATCATCGCCGAGCATGCCGAGATCGAGCATTTCGCGATAGAGCGGGGTCCCCGGGAAAGGCATGAGGACGGTAAGATGGAGATAGTCAGGGTCTATGCGGGCGATGAGTTCCCCGGTGAGGGCGATGTCTTCCGCCGTTTCGCCGGGGTTGCCGCTCATGAAGTAGGCGAGCGATCGCATGCGGAGGGGACGGGTGAGGGCGGACGCTGGACGC
>CAYNMQ010000263.1:0-2659 GCA_964398245.1 uncultured Spirochaetales bacterium
GGTCTTCGGCTCGCCGAACCAGCGCGATGTGATGGAGGGGGTCACCTTCCAGCAACTCGAAAAGGAGTGCCCCATCTTCGCCGCCGAGTATGCTGCCGTGATGCTCCGGGTCTCTGGCGGATCGAAAGGGCACTATGGCCCGCTCCGTCGCCGCGAGGCGGAGGTGCGCCCGGAATGTGACGCGATGTTCGCCGCGGTCCAGACGCTCATCGAGGAGCACCGCGATTTCTGCCCGTTTCTGGTGAATTACTAGGTAAGAAGGAACTCAGAGCATCTTCTTGAACAGGGCGAGAATGCCCTGCTTCCACGCGACGCGGTGCGAGGTGCCGGTCTCCTTGGCGATCGCCTCTTTGTTGTCGAGATACCACTGGTAGGAGCGAATGAGCGCCTCCGATTCGCTGTAGCGCGGTTGCCAGCCGAGAACTTTCTGAGCCTTTTCTATTGAGACGAAGGAGTCCTTGTGCGCCGTGCCGTAGACCCACTTGTAGAGCGGCGAGAGATGGAGCGCCTCGAAGAGTTGCAGGGCCGGTATCACGAGCCAGACCGGGGTGTGCATGACACGGGCGCCGCTTTTGGCGTAGTCGCAGAGCGCGCCGAGATCCTCGTTCACCGTGCGGAAATCGGCACAACCGATGTTGAACACATCGTTCGCTTCGGGGCCGGGATGGCGGTAGGCATTGAAGACCGCGTCGCAGAGGTCGTCGACCTCGAGCAGTTGATAGCGGTTCGTGCCGTCGCCGATGACCGGTATCTTGTGTCCTTCCTCGATCCAGTTGTAGAGGATCTGGAAGACGCCGAGCCGGTGGGTGCCGATGAAGGTCTTGGGGCGGATGATGGTGACATAGAGCCCTTTTGCTCGCGCCTCTTCGCAGAGTTTTTCGGCCGCTATCTTCGATTCGCCGTAAGGTCCGACGCCCACCAGCGGGTCGGTCTCGTAGAGCGGGTGGTGGTCGGGAACGCCGTAGACGGCGGTCGAACTGATGAATATGAAGCGCTTCACCCGGTGTTTGATGGCTAAATCGAGACAGGTGCGGGTCCCATCAACATTGGTCGAGAATATTTCTTTGCGCGACTCGAGCGGCAGTGCCGCCGCCGCATGAATGACCACATCGGCTTGCGCGATGAGTTCATCCATCTTGGCCGCATCGCGCACATCGCCGCGGACGAGTTTCACCGAGGGGTCGTACTCTTCGGGACGATATTCGGCGATGTCGAGGAGCGTCACCTCTTCGCCTTCGGCAACGCATTTTTTGGTCATGTGAAGGCCGAAAAATCCGGCGCCGCCGGTGATGAGCACTTTCATGGAATCACCTCACATAAACAAGGAGAGCAAAGGTCAGTATCCAACACAGGATGGTCAGTTGCAGGAAGCGGTCGCGCAAGAGGAGGTCGGTTGGTTGACTGCTCCGCCGATAGACGAGGGTCAGTTGCAGGTAGCGGAAGAGGCCGAGGATCACGAAAATGGCGGTAAGATAGACCTTATCGGTGCCGAAGAAGCGGCCGACCGCCGGGTCGAGCGTGTAGAGAAGGTAGGCGAGAATGATGACCGCCGTCATGACGGCAAGTGCGCTGTTGACGAACTCGAGGTTGTATCCGTGGATCGCGTGGCGCGTTTTTTTCCCTTCGCCGGCAAGCAGGACATCGTCGCGCCGCTTGGCGAACGCGAGAAACAGCGCGAGCAGAAAGGTCATGAGGACAATCCAGTGGGAAGGATGTATCCCCTCGATGCCGCCGTATTCGGTCCCGGCGACGAGGCGCAACAGGAAGCCGGTCGCAATGACGAAGATGTCGAGGAGCGGGATCCGCTTGAGAATGAACGAATAGAGGATGTTCATCGCGCAGTAGGCGACGAGTATGAGGAAGAGCCGCTTACTGTAGAAGGAGGCGCCCCCCAAGCCAATGAGAAAGAGGAACGCGGCGGTGAACACCGCGCTTACCGGACTCACCGCGCCGCTCGCGAGAGGGCGGTGCCGCTTGTCGGGGTGTTCACGGTCCTCGGCGAGGTCGCGCAGGTCGTTGACGATATAGATGCCGCTCGCGGTGAGCGAAAAGAAAAAGAAGGCGGCCGTTGCCTTGGTGAGGAGGGCAAGGTCGGTTATCTTGAGGGCGAAGAAGAGCGGGAAGAAGATGAGCAGGTTTTTAACCCATTGGTGAATGCGCAGTATCTTTACCAATGCCATGGTTTTCTCCTCGGGAATCTCTCTTCACCATACTGAAACGAAAACATGAGTCAAATGGGACAGGTCAAGAAAATGTTAGGAAGAACTAGCACTCGTACCCGGCAGGGCAGTTACCGAAGTTGTCGGCGTTCTGTCCGTCGCTGTAGCCGCAATTGGACCACGCACCCCATTTGCAAGTGGCATCGTTACACTGGCGGATCCGGTAAAGGTTCCCGCTGCATCCGCCGCCGCCGGCCTTGCCGAGACAGAACTGGTCATTCGATTTATCGCATTCCTCATAGGGAGTATCCACCTTACCATCGCCGCAGTGAGGGCCGATGCCGGAGCAGTCGCTTTGACAGTGGTCATAGGTTCCGTTGTCGGCGCCGTCGTCGCATTTTTCCTGAGGAGAGTCTATGGTTCCGGCGCCGCAGAGCGGGCCAAGGCCGGAGCAGTCGCTCGTCCAGTGGGCGTAGGTGCCGTTGTTGGCACCGTCGTCG
>CAYNMQ010000264.1:0-732 GCA_964398245.1 uncultured Spirochaetales bacterium
TATGTCGCCTTCGACGATACCGACACATTGGATTGCGGGCGCGGCACCGGCAAACTGGCCCGCTGGTTCCCCGAGGCGTTGCCCGATACCTGCCGTCTGACCGCTATCGTCCGCCAGCAGTTGCTCGTTGCCGACGATATCCCGTACACTTCGCACAACAGCAGTCTTACCTGCCTTATCGAGGCGCCCGATGCGTCGGTCATTCCCGTGCTTATCGAACGGGGCGCCGCCCACATCAAGAAACATTTCGTCGAAGGGAGTGATCCGGGACTGTGCGTCATCGCCGAGGACGATCCGGCCATCCGCGCCCTCAAGGAATTCGGGAAACTTTGTCTCGTCCGTAAGGTGACGCAGGCCGAGGCGCATGCCGCGGTCGGTAAGGCCCACCTGTCGGGTCACGGCGGGACCAACGACGGCGTCATCGGGGCGGCGGCGGGAGTCGGCCTCACGGCGCTCGGCGATTCGGGACGGCTCAACGAATGGATAGAGCCTGGCTTCATTCGCGGCCTTCCGCAGGAGACGACGGCGGGCTTCCTGCGCGAAAAGCGCATCGAACCGATGGCGATAGATAAGAACGCGGCGTGGATACCCGATACCGACCTCTTCGACAATCGCGGCTGGCTGCGGCCCAACTGGATGCGCGGTCGCGCCGTTCTGCCGGTGCAGGCGATAGCGCCCAACCGCTGGCAGAGGCTCCGGAAGAAAAAGGGGGACGAGGGATGCCCACCCCAC
>CAYNMQ010000264.1:742-2631 GCA_964398245.1 uncultured Spirochaetales bacterium
TTATCTCTGGCGCGAAAAACGGCTCATCGGCGGCGGCATCCTCTTCACGGCGCTGATGGGGCTGGTCGAGGTGGGGACCGGCTCGCTTCTCAAGATGCTGACCGACGGCATCGAGGAGATCAGCCGCTTCTTTAAGCACGGCGGCGACGGCATCGTCGAGATACCGCTCCAACTCAAGATACCGTTCCCCGGCAGCAAGGGAAAGTTCAAACTGCTCGACACGATCCTTTCGGGCGGCGACGAGGTCTACCGCGGTATGCTCTACCTCGCGCTGGCGGTGGTGGTCCTCTACCTGCTGAAAGCGCTCTTCGAGTATGTCCGCGAAATATGCATGAACTCGGCGATACAGCGCATTCTCAGGCGCTTCCGTTCCGAGGTGTTCGCCAAACTGCTCGGTCTGCCGCTCGCGTTCCATGACCGGTCGCGTTCCGGCGACCTCGTTTCGCGGGTCACCTACGATGTGACGACGCTCGAACGGGTGCTGGAACTGTTCATCGAGATAGCGCGGACGCTCGTCTACGCCCTCGTTTTCGTGCCGGTGATGTTCGTCATCAACCCGCAGATAACGCTGTTCACCGTCCTCTTCTTCCCGCTGTCGTGGCTGCTCATCACGCAGTTCTCGCGCAAGATACGGCGCATCGGCCGCGACATCAGCGAAACGGTGGGCGACTATACGGCGGTCATGCAGGATAGGACGCGCAACCTGCGGACCATCAAGGGGCTCACGGCCGAGGAGACGGAGCGGGGGTTGTTCGATGCCATCGTCGAGCGCAACTACCGCCTGTTCGTCAGGATGATACTGTTCAAGTATATCATGAAGCCCTCGAACGAACTGATCGGGATGATCGGCGTCGCGGTCGTCTTCGTCTACTTTGCGGGGCGGCTCGTGTCGGGCGATACGACGCTCGGCAATGTCGTTCTCTATCTCTACCTCATGCAGCAGGCCTATAAACCGGTCAAGAAGGTGGCGGCCGCGTTCGGCGCACTCTACAATACGCTCGTCTGCACCGGCCGGATATTCAGCCTTTTCGACGAAAAAGAAGAACAACCGGAGGGGCGCGCCGCCATTCCGGCTACGGGCGCTATCGAGATGAACGGCCTGTCTTTCCGGTACGAGGGAACATCGGCGCTCTTCGTCGGTTTCTCGTGCCGTTTCCCGCAGGGTGTCACGGGGCTTACCGGCAACTCGGGATCGGGCAAGACGACGCTCTGCGCCCTCATCCAGCGTTTCTACGAACCGACCGTCGGGACGGTGACCTACGGCGGGACGCCGCTTAACGATATGCCGCTTACGCCGTGGCGTGAGATGGTCGCCTATGCCGGACCCGACAGCGCGTTATTCGCCGGGAGCGTTGCCGAGAATCTGCTCTATGGCAATCCGGCGGCCGACGAGACGATGCTCGCATCGGTCACCACCGCGCTCGATATCCCGGAAGAGACGCTTGCCGCGTCGGCGGGTGAGGGGGGACGGCTCTTGGCGCAGGGACTCCGCGAACGGTTGGTGCTGGCGCGGGCGATCCTGCGGCGGCCGCGGATACTCATCATCGACGAACTCTGCGACGGGATGGATAAAACCCGGCTCGATGCACTCTTCGAAGCGGTCCACGATATCCCGACCGTCATCATCGTCTCCAAGGATCAATCAGTACTTGACCGCACCGCGAGTGTGGTACGGATCTAATCCCAACTGAAGGCCGCTTCGAGGTAGAAGGTGCGGCCGGGACCGGGGTTGAAGGGGTGCGATGCGTAGTCGTCGAGAAGGTTCTTCACGGTGAAGGAAAGTTCAAAGTACTTCCAGAGTTCCTGCGACAGGCGCGCATTCAGGAACAGCGGGTTGTGGAGCGTCGATGTCTCCCAGTATTTCGTGTCGAACTGCGCGCACTCTTCCC
>CAYNMQ010000265.1:0-2630 GCA_964398245.1 uncultured Spirochaetales bacterium
GCGAAAAACCGCATCCGCTCGATGGCACTCATCCATGAAAAGCTCTACCGGTCGGGAGAGATGACCCGCATCGATTTCGGTTCGTACCTGCGATCAATATCCGACGACCTCAGCCGGGTTTATTCTGGAGAGGCCCCGGCGGCGGAGCTCTCGGTGGAATGTCAGAACCTGTTTCTTGAAATCGACCAGGCGATACCGTGCGGCCTTATCGTCAATGAGCTGTTGACCAACTGTTTCAAATATGCTTTCCCTGCAGGATGGGGAAATAAAGGCCTGATCAGGGTTTCGCTCGCCGAGGACGACGGCGGAATGGTTACGCTGGTGGTCTCCGATAATGGTATCGGAATGCCGGCGGATACGGGCGTTGACCCTCCTGCGACACTTGGCCTCAGTCTTGTGTCGATGCTGGTCCGCCAGCTTGACGGAACATTCGAAATCGGCAGAAGCGGCGGAACGACCTTTACGATCCGCTTTGCCAGAAGCGGCGCAGTATAAGAGCGGCCATAACCGGCCGTGCCGTTACGCCGCTATCAACGTCATGGTGCGTGAAAAACGCATCAGGAACGCGCGCGCCTGGTGCCTGCGGCGCGGAAAAGGCGCTATCCCCGCCGGCGCCGCCGGAGAAGGAGCATCGCCAGCGTGATGAAGACGATAGCGAAGGTTCCCAGCGCCATGAGGTCGCGCGATATCTTCTCTATCCCCCATCCCCTCAGCGTGACCGCGCGGCAGGCGTCCACCGCATACGTTATTGGAAGAAGGCCGGATACAGGCCTCAGCCAGGCGGGAATCGCCTCGACTGGCCAGAAAACCCCGCCGAGTAGAAAGCCGGGAATTGCCACCAGCGGAAAAATCTGTATTGCCTGAAGCTCGCGGCTGGCAAGGCTCGAGAGAAGGATGCCCATCGCCTGGCAGGCGACCGCGAGCAGCGCGATAACCAGAAAAGCGAGCGCGATGTGTCCCGCCACGGTGATGCCGAAAGCCAGTATCCCCACTGAAAGAAGAATGCCTGCCTGCGCCATTCCCACGATCGAGAAGGCGACGCAGTACCCGGTGACGATCTCGGCGGCGGTAAGCGGCGTCGCGGAAATGCGCTCCAGGGTGCCGGTGGTCTTTTCGTTCACGAACGCGAGTATCGTCAGTATCGTGGTGAGGAGGTAGACCACGAACGACATGATGCCCGGAACGAAGAAGTCCATGAATTTCGCGTCGCGGGCGAAGATCGCCTCGCTTGTGTCGATCGTCAGCGGCACGGCGTATTTCGAGCCGGTGATCGTGCGGTCGACGCTTGAAGCGATGCTTTTCATCGCGGCGTCGGCGATGGTGGTGTTGCTGCGGTCAAGGAGAACCTTTACCGGGTGTATCTCTTTGTATGACGGGTCGAACCGTCTTCGGACGAGGTCGCGGGTGAAGCTTGCCGGGAAGAGGATGACGACGCTCGCGCCGCCGTCGCGCGCCTCTTTCAGCGCCGCGGCGGGGTCCTTCATCTCGCGGATTGAGAGGGAGCGGCGGTCAAGCCGTTCGGTGATCTCCTTTGAGACGTAGACGGTTTTGTCTTCGAGCGGGTTGTAGAATCCCTCGTCGGAGTTCACGAGTATCGTCCGCACGTCACGGATCTCCCCGCTGAAGGCGAGCCCGAAAAGCGACATGGCGATGATCGGCGCGACGAGAATGAGCGCGACGGTGCGCGGGTCGTTGCGCAGGTCGGTGAAGATGCGAAGCGTCACGGCCAGGACCCGGCGGGGACTCATCAGGGGGCCTCCTTTCTGGCGAAGGCGAGGTAGGCGGCGTCGAGCGAGGCGGCGGCGGTCTGTGCGAGGAGCTCGGAAGGCGTTCCCTCCGCCATCAGGCGGCCGTTGCGCAGGAAGCCGACGCGGTCGCAGCGGCGCGCCTCGTCCATGTAGTGGGTGGTGATGAGCACGGTGACCCCGTCGGAGCGGAGTTTGCCGAAAAAGTCCCAGAATGAGACGCGCAGCAGCGGGTCGACGCCGACGGTCGGCTCGTCAAGGAAGAGGAGGCGCGGGCGGTGGACCAGCGCGCAGGCGAGCGAAACCCGGTGCTTCATGCCGCCGCTTAATTTCGCCACGAGCTTGTTCCGCCACTTCGCGAGGTCCACGAGTTCCAGAAGCTCTGCCTCGCGTTTGCGTATCTCCCTGCGGCGAAGGCCGTGAATCCTCCCGAAAAAGCGGATGTTCTGGGATATGGTGAGGTTGAGGTAGAGCGCGGTCTCCTGCGGCATGTAGCCGACGAGGGGATTGGCGGCCCGTCCGGCGCGGCGGTCGAGAAGAAGGATCGATCCGGAGCTCGGTTTGAGCAGGCCGCAGCACATCCTGATCGCGGTGGTCTTGCCCGCGCCGATGGGCCCGAGAAGGCCGAAGATTTCTCCAGCCCGGACAAGGAGCATGAGCCGGGCGACCGCGTTCAGCGCGCCGAACCGCCTGGTAAGGTCTTTCGTGTGGATCGCGTATTCCATTGAAGTGCCGGTGTTCTCCTCGAACCGCAGAATATATCCGCCCCTTCTGCCGGTCAATTATGAAATGGCAAGGAAGTGAATTTTATTGTCGAGCGAACGAGTGAAGTGGAAAGCGAAGCTTTACATTTTCGGGAGAGCGAAGACAACAAGCATGTTAATA
>CAYNMQ010000266.1:0-2598 GCA_964398245.1 uncultured Spirochaetales bacterium
CCCGACGAGACCGGCGACCTTCTTGACCCGTTTTATCTTCTCGACCGCGGCGCTCCGCGCCCGCTGAGCGCCCTCGCGAAGCACCCGCTCGACATAGTGGCGGTTCCGCTCGAGTTCTTCGCGTTTGTGGCGCATCGGGCCGAAGAACTGCATGATCTTCTCGAAGAGTTCCTTCTTCGCGGCGCCGTACCCGTAGCCGCCGGCAAGGTAGCGTTCCCGCATCTGGGCTTGCTCCTGCGGCGTCGCAAATAACTTGTAGAGCGCGAAGACATTGCACTTGTCAGGATCCTTCGGCGCCTCGATCGGCGTCGAATCGGTGACGATGCCCATGACCTGCTTCTTGAGCGTCTTCTCGTCGGCGAACATCTCGATGGTGTTGCCGTAACTCTTCGACATCTTGCGGCCGTCGGTCCCCGGAACGACCGCGACATCCTCGCGGATGAGCGGCTCGGGAAGTTTGAAGACCTCGACACCGTACTGCTGGTTGAATTTCTGGGCGATGTCGCGCGCTATCTCGACATGCTGTTTCTGATCCTGCCCCACCGGCACCACATCGGCGTCGTAGAGGAGGATATCGGCCGCCATGAGAAGCGGATAATAGAAAAGCCCAACATTGATGAGCTCGCCCTTCTCGGTCTTCTCCTTGTAACTGTGCGCCCGCTGAAGAAGCCCCATCGGGGTCACATTCCCGAGGATAAACGCGAGTTCCACCACCTCGGGGACCTGCGACTGGAGGAACATGACCGTTTTCTCGGGATCGAGGCCGAACGCGAGATAGTCGAGCACGATGTTCCATGAATCCTCGGTCAGTTCGCCGGGGTCGGGCGCAGTATTGAGGGTGTGATAGTCGGCGACGAAGTAGAAGCACTCATAGCCTTTTTTCTGAAGGTCCTCGAATTGCCGGGCGGCGCCGAAGTAGTTGCCGATGTGCAGGGTGCCGGTCGGTTTGACGCCTGAGAGAGAACGCATGGTCACCTCCGTATCGCGTAGTGGCCTTTTATGATGGCACCGGCAGGAAAGCGAGTCAAGGTTTCGGCTGGTCTTCTCCCTTTTCAACAAGAAAAAGGTGTCCGATGCTATACACTCCATCGCCCTCGGACGGAACGATGACAAGCGCATCGTAACCAGCCGTTACCGCCTCCGAAGGGACCGAAAGTCGGTGGACGAAAAGGCCGTTCCCTTTCGGGCGCGGCGCGATCGAAAGTTCCCCGACTTTGTCCCGGCCCTTCATGAAAGCGAGGTCGTAGCGGTCATTGTGGTCTACCGCGATATCGATCCCCGGTTCATGCCGAACAGCGCCAAGAGTAACCCGAATGCCGTTGACATACATGCGAAGGGTACCCGGGGCATCCCACGACATCCCTTCCTTCTGACGGAGCGACAGAAGTCTCAAGGGGACCTCGCGCGGTCGCGGCGATTTTCGCACATCCCGCCGCACGATGCGCCAGTGCTCGGTCTCTGTCACCTCTTCAAAGTAACCGGTGTAGGGGGCAAGAAGAGCGGCATCTTTCTTCCGCACCGCCCAATAGACGCCCGGACGAGCATCAAAGAAGTCTTGCGCCAATGCCTCTTCCGATTTTCTGGTGCCTTTCACATAGCGGATATCGGCGGGGGCGTGGAAGTAGGCGTAGCCCCCTGAAAAGTCGACCTGAAGGTTGAGAACGATCCCCTCTCTGATGTCGGGCAAAGACCCCAGCACGAACGAAGGCTCCATATTCTCGTCGTTATTGAGTTCATGCGACCGCGCCCACGCGGAGCCGTCGCCGTAAGGGGGAAACATGAGCAGAAAGGCCGCGATCATAGCTCCGATCGAGACGATCGCCTCGTGGGGAACGGCCGCAAGGCGAGAGATGCGTTCCCATGCCCAGAGAACGAGCGGCGCCCACAGAACATAAAACGGAAAAAGGAAGCGGACCTCTTTGTGCGGGACCATGACATGCGCCGCCGCATAGAGGAAAAGCGGTACGGCCAAGAGAGCGAGACGATGCGAGAAGGAGCCGAGCATCACAACGAGGGTCACTATCGTCAGGAGGGGGGGATAGAGGTAAAAGAAAGACTCGGCATAGAATGTCCACGGCTCACGCCCGAACCGCGAAGCGCCATCCTGAACGATGTTGTAGTCGATATACGCGATGAAGGAATGGAGGAAACGACCCCATGTCACCAGATCGACAAGTCCGGCGATCGCCGCCATGATGATCAACCCGAGCGCGAGCGATCCACAAAGAAGCCGGCGGCGCGCCGGGACAAAAAGAAAAACCAGAAAGATCCCGGCGGTAAAGGCAAGCGACTGAAAACGCACGGCGAACGCGATACCGGAGAAAAGCCCGCCACACAACGCCCAAGACAGAGAGGATCCTTCGACCGCACGCCAAGCACTGTAAAGAGATGCGATGAGCAACGGAAGCGATACCGCTTCTCCCAGCGTACGAGCCGACACGAATGCCCCCGCATAGGCGAGCGCAGACAAAAAGACGATAACGAAAGCACGGCTGCGGGGAACAAAAGAAGAAAAGAACGGCAGAAGAAGCGACCATGCACGCGCATGGCTGAAGGCAAGAACGCTTTTGACGCCGATCGCCAAGAAGAGCGGGTCTG
>CAYNMQ010000267.1:0-2592 GCA_964398245.1 uncultured Spirochaetales bacterium
TCTTCGGCGCGTTCGCCGTCATAGTCTCGCTGAGGGTCATCGAGGTCCTCTACGGCTGAGCGGGAATTGAGCGGGAAGAATGCCTACAGGAAGCCAAGCGCAGCCAAGAGGTACGTGCCGGTCATCGCGGTCGCCGGCATCGTTGAGATCGCCTCGGAAATCAGCGGCTACAAGGTCCATGCCGACAAGATACGACGCATGGGCGTGCCGATCTATCTCAACACCACGGTCCTTTCCGCGGCGGGCGACGGCAAGGTCGAACGGGTGACGGTCGCCGGGGTGGACAAGCAGTGGAACCCGATCCTCGAGACGGCGCGCACCTACGAGGTGGACACGCTCCTCATCGCGGCGGGCCTCACGCCGGCCGACGAATTTTACGAGATGGCCGAGCGGTTCGAGTTCAAGGTGGTCAAGGCGGGCGACGCCGACGAGATCGCCGAGGCATCGAGCGCGATGTTCGGCGGCCGCATCGCGGGACTCAAGATGGCGCGGCTCCTCGGCGAGGATGTGGTGATAGACGACACCTGGCTTAAGAAGGCCGAGGTGCTCAAGAGCCGTCCCGGCGAGGTGTTTCCGCTCGATCCGGTGACCTTGACCGACAAGTTCCAGCCGGTATTCACCTGCATTCAGGAGATCCCCTGCAATCCCTGCACCACCGTGTGCCCGAAGAATGCGATAAAACTGCGCGACAAGTCGGGCACCATCATGGATGTGCCCTATCTCGCCGGTGAGTGTTCCGGCTGTGGCATCTGCGTGGCGGCCTGTCCGGGACTCGCGATAACGCTCGCCCGGAAGGTTGACGCGAAGACGGCCGAGGTGGTCCTGCCGCACGAATTCATCGTGTCGTTCAAAGCCGGCGACAAGATCCCCGTGACCGACATCGATGGCAACCTTCTCGAAGAGGCGACGGTGGTCAAGACGCAGCACAACAAAAAGTACAAGACGACGCTCGTGACGGTGCGGACGACGCTGGCAAACGCGGCAAAAGTCGCCGGGATCCGCGTGCAGAACGAAAAGGAGACACATCCGCTTTCCGAGCCGGTGTTCGACCATGTGCCCGAGAACGGTATCGTCTGCCGGTGCGAGCGGGTGACGCTCGGCGAGGTGGTAAAGTTCATCAAAGAGCACAAGGTTCGCGACATCAACCAACTCAAGCAGATACGCGTCGGCATGGGTGCCTGCGGGTCGAAGACCTGTTCGGTGCAGTTCCCGCGCGTCTTCAAGGCGGCGGGCGTCGACTTCTCGACCGTTGCCGAGGGGAGCATCCGGCCGCTTTCGGTCGAGGTGCCGATGTATGCGATCGTGAACGAAGAGAAGATGGAGCACTGAGATGAAAACCTACGATATCCTCATCATCGGCGCCGGTTCGGTCGGAGTGCCGGCGGCGCTCTACCTCGCGCGAAAAGGGAAGAAGGTGGCGGTCGTCGAGAAACATGCCTCGGTGGGACGCGGTCAGAACCGCGCCGCGATCGGGGGCATCCGCGCCACCCACAGCGACCCCGCGAAGATAAAGATATGTCAGCGGTCGCTCGAGATCGTTCGCGCGATGGAGAAGGAGGGACATCACCTCGACTGGTATCAGGGCGGCTATCTGTTCCCCGTCTATGATACCGAACGGGAACGGACGCTCAAGGAACTCCTCAAGGTTCAGCACCAGTTCGGCCTCAACATCGACTGGATAGACGCCGAGGCGGTCCAGCGGCTCTGCCCCGGCATCAGTCCGCGCGGCCTGCGCGGCGGCACCTACTCGCCCGAGGATGGCTTCGCTTCGCCGCTCAAGACGATCGGTGTCTTTTACAAACTCGCTTGCGACGCCGGCGTTGACTTCTACTTCTACGAAACGGTCCTTTCGTTCGAGAAGAAGGATCGCCGGATCGTGTCGGTCAAGACCGACCGGAACACCTTTTCCGCCGAGCTCGTCATCAATGCCGCCGGCGGCGACGCCCGCAGGATCGGGCAACTGGCCGGTATCGACCTGCCGGTCTATCCCGACAGTCACGAAGGCGGCATCACCGAGCCGGTCGAGCGCTTCTTCGAGCCGATGATCGTGGACATCCGCTCCGACGGCCACAGCGACAACTACTACTTTTATCAGGCGGTCGGCGGGCAGGTCGTCTTCTGCATCACCCCCAACCCGAAGCACTACGGCAAGGATTGCGACAACACCTCGGAGTTCCTGCCGCTCGTCGTCCGCAGGATGCTCGAACTCTATCCGCGGCTCCGCAACATCCGCGTTCGTCGCACTTGGCGCGGCCTCTACCCGATGACCCCCGACGGCTTTCCGATCGTCGGGTACATGAAAGAGGCCGAGAACATGCTCAACCTCGTCGGCATGTGCGGACAGGGCTTCATGCTCGGGCCGGGGCTCGGCACGATCATCGCCGAGACGATCTGTGACGGCCGTAAAGACTACCAGTTCATCTTCGACCAACTTTCCCCCTACCGCGCCTTCACCGGCGCCGAGATGCTCAAATAATGAGTTCCTTTCGAGACCTCCTCGATCAGTTCAAGCCGAAGAAGAACGCGCGGGACCGCGCCATCGAACTCATCGAGGACATCGCGCGCCGCGATGGGATCTCTCCCGAGGCGGTG
>CAYNMQ010000268.1:0-2572 GCA_964398245.1 uncultured Spirochaetales bacterium
GCGCTCATCGAGAACGCGACCGAGATCCTGCGCTCGAAACTCACCGCGACCGGCCGTTTCATCGTGATAGACAAATCGCGCCAGTACGAGAAACTCAAGGCGCTCATCAAGGAGCAGAAGAAGGAATCTTACAAGGAGTGCTACGACGAGAAGTGCCAGATACCGCTCGGGCAGGCGCTCGCCGCCGACACGATCCTCCGCTCCTCGATATCGTGCCTCACCCAGACCTGCGTCCTTTCGTCGGAACTCGTTGATCTCGCGAAGGAGGCGACCATCCGCGGCGGGAGCACCGAGTTCCGCTACGACGCCGATACCCCCGAAGCGCTCATGCCGGCGATCGCCGCGGTCGTCCAGCAACTCACCGAAGAGCCCAAGAAGCCGGCCCCGGCGGAACCGCAGCCCCAACCGGCGCCGAAGGAGCCGGTCATGGAGCGGTTCCACCCGTACATTTGGTGGGGGGTCGGTCTGCTCGCCCTCGGCGCCGGCTCGATCGCTTTGGCTGTTTTCCGCGATGTCGAGGCGGCGGACCGTTACGACGATTACCGCAGACTCACCTCGGACAAAGGGATCGCCGATTTCGTCGCGGCGGGCGGGACCAAAGAGGAATTCGTGAAGAAGGCGAATGCGCTTCTCGACGAGGGAGACAAGGCGCGGCTGTCGAGCATCATCCTCTATGCCGGCGGTTCCGCGATCGCTGCGGCCGGCGTTACCCTCATGGTCTGGTGGAAGGATGTGCCGGTCAAGCAGGTGACGCTCGTTCCGACCCCCGGCGGCGTCCTCCTTTCGGTCGGCGGCACTTTTTAGGGAGGCGGCTATGATGAGATGGTTCGTCTTCTCTGTGATCGTTTTCCTCGCTTTTTCCTGCGCCAAGCGGCCGGGAGATACCGATGCGGGGAGCATCTTCGACCGCTGGCTTGCATCGCAGGCGGATAACGACGAGGTTGCCGACGATGTTGAGGTGGTTCCCGACGCAGAAGAGGATGTGGTGATCGAGGAGAGCGTCGAGATAATTCCCGAGGAGGATGTGATCCCCGAACACGGGATCGTCGAGGAGGAGCCTGACCTTATAGAGGAGGAGCCCGACAAGGACTCCGATGCGCCGGACGAGCCGCCCGATGTCGTTCCCGATGAAGATGCCGATGTTGACTGCACGATGACCTGCACGACCGACACCTGCGAAGACCCTTGTTCCGGTATCGTCTGGCAGCGGGAGGCGAACTACAGCGGGGCACAGGAGAACGGCGCATCGTTCTGCACCGGGCTCGCCGGCTTCGGCGGCTATGCGAAGTGGAGATTGCCAACGCTCGCCGAACTCAAAACGCTCCGGCGCGGGTGTGACACCGACATGGGATGCGCCGATATCGGCGTCTGTTACTGGGACCACAACCTTCTCGGCGCCTGCGACAAGGAACACTGGAGCTCGACGAGCGCCGGCGGCGACGCCTACTATGCGGTGAATTTCAGGACCGGAGAGGTGAGGCCGCTTCCCGGAACATCAAATCTCCTTGTGCGATGCATGGCGGACAACCGCTAGGGGCGAGGCATGTATGTCCTTCTGGTGACCTGGGTCTTGGCGGGACTCGTTTCGATGATCCTAGCATTGTCTCAGTGCGGCACCTCGGTCACGAAAAGGGAAGCGGAGCAGCCGGTATGCGGCAACGGCATCGTGGAGACGGAGGCGTCGCCGCCCGAGGTGTGCGCACCGGGGGATACGATTTCCTGCACACAACTCGATCCGGCGCCCTATATCGGGGGAACTGCGCTGTGCAACGATGATTGCCTCGGGTGGGATGTATCGGGGTGTATCCTCCGCGACACCTGCGGCAACGGCGTCAAAGAGGAAAACGAGATATGCGAGGTAGGGGAGACGATAGCCTGTGCAAATCTCGATGCGACCGCGTTCGTCTCCGGCACCGCGTCGTGCGACCCCTACTGGTGCTCCTGGAAGACCGATCACTGTGTCGAACGCAATGTCTGCGGCAATGGAGTCGTCGAACAGGAAAACGACGAAGAGTGCGACTTCGCCGACACTTCTTTCATTGACTGCACGATGCTTGACTCCGAGGCGTATGTGGGGGGCATTGCAGACTGCGGATACCGGTGTCGCTGGGAACTTACCGGTTGCATCCCGGCGCATATCTGCGGTAATTGGGTCGTCGAGGACGACGAGGTGTGTGATGGTAACGTCTCATGCTATCTCCTCGATTCGGAACGCTATCTCTCGGGAACAGCGCTCTGTGCGAAGGATTGCGCATCGCTGGATGAAAGCGGCTGTGTTAAGCGGAATGCCTGTGGCAACGGCGCGAAGGAAGAGGGGGAAGTTTGTGAACTGGGCAGTATACGGTATTGCGAGTTCCTTGACAGCGATCTCTACAGTGGCGGTACTGCCTATTGTAAGGAAGATTGCTCCGGGTGGGACAGCTCGACCTGCGTGAAGAACACCAAATGCGGCAACGGTATCATAGACGATCCGAGCGAGGAGTGTGAGAAAGGGCAGAGTTGCAAGTGCAGCGAGATAGACCCGGTACTCTACACCGGTGGCGATGCCCCCTGCAACAGCGAGTGTTCCGGG
>CAYNMQ010000269.1:0-243 GCA_964398245.1 uncultured Spirochaetales bacterium
GGTAAGGTTCTCCAAAGTCTGGCTCGCCGCCTGAGAAAGCGATTCGCCGGTTACGAGCGGCTTCCATCCGTTGCTGCGGGCGATCTGTTCGGCGATGCGGAACATGAGGCGCCTGAAGACGATGGTGCGGTATGATTCTTGACAGCGTGCCTTGACAAGCAGTTGGATGTCTATGAAAGGGACTATGACGAGTTTCGATCCGGGTCCTTGGTAGCGGGAAAGGACCCCGGTGATGTCCCGGAG
>CAYNMQ010000269.1:253-2569 GCA_964398245.1 uncultured Spirochaetales bacterium
TTACGCAGGCTCTCTTCGGTGGTGTAGGGGGGCGAGTGGAAACTGAGATAGTGGCTGCGAGCGCCGCGCCGCATGGCAAGGTATGCCGCCACCGGAGAGTCGATGCCTCCCGAGAGCAGGGTCAACACCTCGCCGGCGCATCCCACCGGCAAGCCGAGAATGCCGGGGCGGCGTTCGGCGAAGAGATAGATGCCGTCTGCGGCGATCTCTATCTCCAGCTCGAAATCGTAGCGTGTCATCGAAACGGTGAAACACTTGTCGCGAGCAGCGAGAACGGCGGCGGCAAGTTTCTTCTGCACTTCGGGGGAGGTCAAAGGATAGCGTTTGTTGGACCGGGTGCAGGATACCCGGAAGACGGTGCGTCCCTCGGAGATCGCCTGATCTGCCAGCGGGAGCGCGGCGGCGGCGATCTCTTCCCATGGAGATTCGAGCGGGAGACATACAGCGGGGGAGTAGCTTGATATCCCCGGAATAAAGGCAAGGAGGCGGAGCGTCTCGCCAATGTCCGTTTCGGAGCGGGGGGTGACCGCTATCCTTCCGCGGAATTTGCGCACTATTGCTTGGTCGCCGAGACTCCGGCGGATGTTTTCGAGGAGGATGCCCTCGAACCACGGACGGTTTTTTCCCTTGGTCCCGATCTCGTCGTACCGGACGAGGATGGTATTGTTCATCAGTTGATCTCTTTCTTGCTGAAGAGTAGGACCGAGACGGCAAGTACGATAACGATCCAGGCGAGGGCATACAGCGATGCATAGAAAAGGTCGAGTCCCTCGAGGCCCCTTCCGTATACGAGGTTGTCTTTGATGTTGAAGTGACTGAAGTCGGGGAGAATGTAGCGCACAACGGTGATCGCCTTTCTGACCGGAGCGCTCGTGTATTTGGTGAGGAGGAAGGAAAGACTGTAGGAAGTAGCGCCGATGATATAGAACGATACGGTGACCAGCGCCCCGATCGCCGGCTCGACGAACGAGCTGCACAACACCGCGACCGCGATGACCACCAGCGTCTGGAGAAGGGTGGTGTAGAACGCCGGCATATATCCCGTCATCCGCGCCGCGCCGCCGTAAATGAAGAGCATGCCCCAGAAAACGAGCGCCATGAAAGCGAGGCCGACGATCGCAAGCACCGTCATACCGAAGAACTTGCCGAGCACATATTGCGGACGGGTGAGCGGACGGGCGAGGAGCGGGTGGAGGGTGCGGAGAGACAGTTCCTTTTGAATGATGGAGATGCCCATGAAGATGGTGACGCCGGTCAGGAATATCTCGGTGGTGCCGAGCCCGACATCGCTGATGATGTCCACCGTATCGCCGATGGTCATCTGGGTTATCGCCACACCGAGCCCAAGAATGAAAAAGGCGAAAAGAACGAACGCATAGAGCGCCTTATGCCGGACCATTTCCAGGAAGGTGTAGCGGGCGACGAGCAGGATCCTAGTCATGGCGCGCTCCTTCCGACTGTTCTCCCTTCTTCATGCGGAAAACGACCTCTTCGAGGGAGGGATAGACCGGTCCGGCCTCCACGATGGTGTAACGCCGGTCCATAGCCTGCCTGAGCGTTTGATTCATCTCCTCTTCGGTGTGCAGGTCCGTGACGAAGGCGCCGTGCAAAAGGCGCGCATTCTTGAAGGAACCAAAGACCGTGTCCCGCTCGTTTTCCGGTGCGCTGAAACGCACACGCCAAGTAAGGTCCGCTCGAGGGATTATCTCGGGAAGCGTTCCGAAAAAACGGCGTTCTCCCCGTTCGATGATGAGTATGCGGTCCGAGAGGTCCTCGATATCCGAAAGGATGTGAGAAGAGAAGAGAATGGCGCGTCCTTCCTTCTTGAGGGAAAGGATGATTTCTTTCACCTCCCGTCGTCCGGACGGGTCAAGGCCGCTCATCGGCTCGTCGAGGATGACCACCTCGGGACCGTGCACGATGGCCTGTGCGATGCCGATGCGCTGCAGCATGGCTTTCGATTAATGCACGAGGCGCAGGTCGCCGGCATCGGAAAGTCCCACACGCTTGATGGTGGCCTCGATGAGTCCGGCGGAGGCGCGGGAGGGTAGGCCGGACAACCCGCAGAAATAACGGAGAAGTTCGCGGCCGGTGAGGTGGTCGTAGAAGTAGGGGCGTTCCGGCAGAAACCCGATGCGCCGGTGAACGAGAGGGTCGCCCGGATGGCGCCCGAACAGCGAGATGGGGCCCGAGGAGGGGGTGAGGAGCCCCATGAGCATCTTGAGTGGCGGCGTTTTGCCGGCGCCGTTGTGTCCGACGAAGCCGACGATCTCCCCCGGCTCAATGGCAAAGGAGAGATCTTTGACGGCGTGGATG
>CAYNMQ010000270.1:0-2557 GCA_964398245.1 uncultured Spirochaetales bacterium
GACCGCATCGTAGAACGAAAGGCCCCCCACCATGAGGAGCGCCGTTTCGAGAACGGTGAACAGCAGGTAAAGTCCCCAGAGCAATTTCGCCGTCTGCCCGATGCGCGGCGTAAGACGATCAACCGAGGGACCGGGCGCCTCTGCTTCGAGCAGTTGGAGACCGCCGATGCCGAGGAGCGGGATGATGGCGACCGTGAGCACGACGATACCCATGCCACCGAGCCACTGGGTAAGCGACCGCCAGAAGAGCAGGGAGCGCGGCAAAGACTCGATGTCACCGAGGATCGTGGCGCCGGTCGTCGTAAAACCCGACATCGTCTCAAAAAAGGCGTGCGTGAAGGAAGAGAGGGCGCCGTTCAGCCAAAATGGAATTGCTCCGACCAGCGAGACGAGCACCCAACTCAGGCTGACGGCAAGGAACCCATCACGCGGCGTGAGATCCCGGCGATAGAGGGCGTTCACTCTGCGACGAGCCCACAGCAAGAACCCCCCACACCCCGCGAAGGCGAACGCCATGACCACCGCAAAGATGATTGCTTCTCTGAACTCGCAGTAATAGAGCGCCGCGGCGAGGGGAAACACCATGAACGAGACGACGATCCCAAGGAGCGTCGCAAGTATTGTGGCGATAGCGGAAAAATTCATGCGCCGCCGGTGAAAAGCGTCTCGATCTTCGGTATCGCAGCCCGTTTGGCGATGACGATGACGCCATCATTCGCCTGCAGGACGAACCCGCCATGGGGAATGATGTCCTTACCGTCGCGGATGACCGCCACGAGGATCGTCTCTTCTGGAAGCCCCGCATGCATGACCATTTTTCCAACCACCGGAGCCGTCGGGTCGATCACCATCTCGAGTACCTCGGCCGCTCCGTCGAAGATGCTGTACATCTGCTTGACTGTTCCCCGACGCATGCACTTGAGTATCGCATCTACCGTCCCGGTCTTGGGACTGATGGTCGAGTCTATGTCGAGCCGGGAGGCAACCCGCAAAAAGTTCGCGCTGCTTACAAGGGCGATCGAACGATTGACTCCCAGTGTTCGGGCATAGACAGCCGAGAGGATGTTGAGTTCCTGACTGCCCGTCGTCGCAACGATAAGGTCGTAGTTGTCAAGTCGTTCATCCTGCAGAAGCGACTCGTCGGAAATGTCGCCGCAGAGAACGAGCGCGTCGGTGTGATCGGAGGAAAAAGCCTTGCATTTTTCGTAGTTGCTTTCGACAATCGTCACCCGCATCCCCCTCTTCAACAGGTGGTGCGCAACCAAGGTGCCAACCTTCCCTAGTCCCACGAGGAGTACCCGCTCGATACGCAACCGCTTCCGACCGCTCTTGGCGAAGAGTTTTTGGAGTGTTTCCTCTGTCGCTGCAAGATAGATGCGATCACCTTCGCGGATAGTTGTCACGCCGGTCGGGATGATCATCTCGTCGTTACGAAGAACGCCCGCCACGAGGAACGGATCCGATATCTCTTTACGCAACTGAACGAGTTTTCTATTCCTGAACGGCGACTTGCGATCGACGAGCGTATTCCATACCTGCACCTCCGTTCCCTCGAAACGAAGCACATCGCTCACCGCGCCGCGAGTTACGGTATCGAGGATCTGCCGTGCCGTCTCGATCTCGGGCGTCACGACGAAATCGGCACCCAAGAACGGGCGCCCCTTTGAGGTCGCCCGTGCATAGGTTGCATTCCGTATCCGTGCAATCCGTCTTGCTTTCGGAAAAACCATCTCAGCGATACCGCAGCAAATGAGGTTCGTTTCGTCGGACGAGGTGACCGCCACGAAAAAGGCGACATCACCGTCCCCCGCCTGCCGCAAAGCATCGACATCGCTCGCATCGGCGCCGATCACCAGACAATCGAGGTGAGAGGCGAGAAACTTCACCCGTTCGGAATCACGCTCTATGATAACGACATCCTTTTTCTCGGCGATCAGATGACGGGCTGTCTCGAAACCTACCGTACCGCCGCCGGCGATGACTACTTTCATGCCGCCACTCTAGCGCCGCCGCAGGTCAAGTCAAGTTATGCGCGCCACCAGTGCTTGGACACTTATTTGCATTATGTTAGAAAAAGCCGTTGGTTCGTTAGGATTCGTATAGAGACAACCTCTTGACTTGACTAATTAATTCTTCATGCAGCATAATGCGGCTGTGCCCTTTCATTAACCGTTTCTGAGGAGGAAACAGCATGTCGTACATGAAAGATCTCATCGCCAAGGTCAAGGCGAAGAATGCGAGCGAACCGGAGTTCATTCAAGCGGTCGAAGAGGTCATGACCTCTCTCGAACCGACGGTCAAGAAACATCCCGAGTTCGTCGCTGCGGGCATCTATGAGCGGATCATCGAGCCCGACCGTCAGATCATCTTCCGCGTTCCGTGGACCGACGACGAAGGCAATGTCCATGTGAACCGCGGCTTCCGCGTCCAGTTCAACATGGCGATCGGTCCCTACAAGGGCGGTCTCCGTTTCCACCCCTCGGTCAACCTCGGCATCATCAAGTTCCTCGCGTCGAGGAGCAATTCAAGAACTCGCTCCCCACCCGACCGATGGGCG
>CAYNMQ010000271.1:0-2546 GCA_964398245.1 uncultured Spirochaetales bacterium
GGGCGCCGCGACCCGGTACGCTGGGGGCGGTTTGGGGAGGCGGCGGGAGGGGCGTTCCTGCTCAACGAAGTGACCACGCGCGGATTGAAACTCTACTACTGGCGCGAAACGAACGCCGAGATCGACTTTCTTGTCGCGAAAGGTGACCATATCGCCGCGATAGAAGTGAAAAGCGGAGCGACCCGCGAGCGTCCGGCGGCGCTCGATCGGTTCGTCAGTCCCGGTAAAAAGATCCGACGCTATCTAGTAGGGATCGGCGGGATCGGCATCGAAGAATTCCTGACGAGCGACATCGAGCACATGTTGTGATCCCTACCGCTTCCTTTTCCGCCATTTTTAATTGCCAAACGGTTTCCGTCGCGCTATAGTCGGCGTGTCCCTATGCGGAAGGAGGAAGGAAGATGAAGAAAGCGTTGTTCATGCTCGTTTCCGGCGCGCTCCTTGTCGCGGCCTGCGCGTCCGAACCGAAGAAAGACTACTCCCGCGAGCAGGAGAAGGCCCGCGAGCACGGCCAAGAGGCGTTCCAAGCGCCCGAGGTCAACGAGTAGGGTCCTCTGTCAGGCGGTTTCGTCCCTTTCGCCGTCTCGCCTGCGGCAATAACTTTGACTTTTTCCGAGGGGAAGGTATGAGTATCGGGCATTGTTTTTCCAACGGAGACGAACGGTTATGACACTCGGTACCCGCTACGATCATCGGGGGGTTGAGGCAAAGTGGTATAAGGAGTGGGAGTCGCGCGGCTACTTTACCGCGCATCCCGAAAGCGACAAACCGCCGTTCTGCATCGTCATCCCGCCGCCCAATGTCACCGGCTCGCTCCACATGGGGCATGCGGTCACCGTGACGATACAGGACATCGTCTGCCGCTACAAGCGCATGACCGGCTTCGATGTGCTGTGGCTCCCCGGCACCGATCACGCCGGCATCGCGACGCAGATGGTCGTCGAGCGCGAACTCGCGAAGGAAAAACTCACCCGTCACCAGTTGGGGCGCGAGAAGTTCCTCGAACGGGTCTGGGCATGGAAACGCGAGTACGGCAACCGCATCTCGGAGCAGTTGCGGTGTCTCGGCAGTTCGCTCGACTGGAGCCGCGAGCGGTTCACGATGGACGAAGGCCTTTCGCGCGCCGTCATCGAGGTCTTCGTGCGGCTCTACGAAGAGGGTCTCATCTATCGTGATACCTACATCATCAACTGGTGTCCCCGGTGCCGTACCGCGCTCAGCGATCTCGAGGTCGACCACGAGGAACGCGACGGAGCGCTCTGGTACATCAAGTATCCGGTGAAAGGGACCAGCGAGTTCCTCACCGTCGCGACGACCCGTCCCGAAACGATGCTTGGCGACACCGCAGTGGCGGTGCATCCCGACGACCCGCGCTTCCGTCACCTCATTGGTAAAACGGCCATCCTGCCGCTCATGGAACGCGAGATACCGATCATCGGCGACGCCGAACTGGTGGACATCGAGTTCGGCACCGGCGCGGTCAAGGTGACGCCGGCGCACGACTTCAACGACTTCGCCACCGGCAAGCGGCACCGGCTCGCCGAGGTCAATGTCATTGACGAAGAGGGGAAGATAAACGAGGCGGGCGGCCCCTACCGGGGGCTTTCCACCATGGCGGCGCGCGAGAGGATCGTCGCCGATCTCGAGGCGCGCGGGCTTCTCGTCAAAAAGGATCCGCATCGCCACGCCGTCGGCGGCTGTCAGCGGTGCAAGACGACCGTCGAGCCGATCCTCTCCAAGCAGTGGTTCGTGAAGATCGCGCCGCTCGCGAAGCCGGCCATCGAGGCGGTCGAATCGGGGCGCATCGAGTTCATCCCCGACCACTGGAAGAAGACCTACTTCGAGTGGATGTACAACATCAAGGACTGGTGCATCAGCCGCCAGCTCTGGTGGGGTCACCAGATACCGGCGTGGTACTGCGACGAGTGCGGCGAACTGATCGTTGCGCGGACCGCTCCCGTGAAATGTCTCAAGTGTGGAAGTGCCCACCTTCATCGCGATCCCGATGTGCTCGACACCTGGTTCTCGTCGGCGCTCTGGCCCTTCTCGACGCTCGGCTGGCCTGAAAAGACGCCCGATCTCGAGAAGTACTATCCGACGAGCCTCATGGAGACCGGCTTCGACATCATCTTCTTCTGGGTCGCCCGGATGATCATGATGGGGCTCAAGTTCGGCGGCGACATACCCTTCCACAAGGTCTATTTCCACGGCATGGTGCGCGACGAGAAAGGGCAGAAGATGTCCAAGACGCGCGGCAATGTCATAGACCCGCTCGACATCACCGAAAAGTACGGCGCCGACGCGCTTCGCTTCACCTTCGCGATGATGCCGCTCACCGCGCGCGACCTCAAACTCTCGGTCTCACAGATCGAAGGATACGCCGGATTTTGCAACAAGATATACAACGCGATCCGCTTCGCGCTCATGCAGTTCGGCGCCGACGAGGTCATCGAGTTCGATCCGGCCGCTTACCGGGAGGACGCCTTCTCGCTCGCCGATCGCTGGATACTCACCCGCACCGGAGAGGTCGCCGACGAGGTGGCGAG
>CAYNMQ010000272.1:0-2001 GCA_964398245.1 uncultured Spirochaetales bacterium
GAAGATGTCTCTACTTCTCGCCCTCTATCTCGCGATCCCCTTCTTCGTTTCGGTCTATCTCTCGCTCATTGACGCCGCGCCGGTCTGGGAGGTTACCGGCTTCCTCCCCCTGCCGGTGCTGCTTTCCTTCTCCTTCAGATCGGAAAAGAGCAGTTCCCCCCTGTTCACCTCATTGTTGCTTCCTGTCTATGCGGTGTTCTTCGCACTGGCGCTCTTCTTCCCGGTCGTTCACTATCTTTCACGCGGCGAAATCGTCTCCTCGTTACAACTGATGCTGTCTCTTTATTCTCCGGCTCCTGCCGCCTCGACCGCCATCGTCTTCTTGCGTTTCATCTTCGAAACCGCCGCTCTCAACCTCGTCCTCAACGACTTCCGGATATTCATCCACGGCGCCCGTATCCGGCGGATCATTTTCGACTCCTCGCGCTTCCTCTCGCTCACCCATGCGCATTCCTCGGGCATCGTGACCGCCGAAGGGATCTCGCGCGAGGAGTTCCTCAAGAAGGTGAACGAGCTTAACAAGGAGTTCGCCGCGTCGGCGGAGAACAGCGAGGCGATGCGGCGCGACGCCAAGTTCAGCCGCACGATGCCCGACGGCACCGAACTGACGCTCGGAACGCTTTATCTGCTGCTCAAAAAAGAGCGATTCTCCGCTGAACGGCTCGCTCTGCCGCCGAACTTCGAGACGAAATCGTATGTGGCACTCGCCGAGAACAGACGGATCATCGGCTATTATGTCATCGAGAACTTCGACTCGGCGGCGAACAAGACGATGCTCGCCGTCCTCAAGGGACGCTACGGCGTCGAACCGCTTATCGTCGGTCCTGCGAACGCCGACCTTCCCGGGATCACCGCGATCGAGCGCTTCGACGATCTGTCGCTCACCCACAACGATCTGCTCGTCACCGAAACGACACCCGTCCGACAGCTCCCCTGCATCGTGGCGCTGTGGGGCTCGCAAAAAAGTGAGTCCTGTGATCTTTACATCGCCGAACCGGCGCTCCTCAATCTCATGAAACTCGTCCTCATCCTCGGTACCGTGCGGCCCCGACTCTATCGTTCCGTCGCGGTCACCTCGGCTCCCTTCATTCTGCCGCTCTTCATTTCGATCTACGGGCTTCACATACCTCAGATAAACGCGATCGCGGTCCTTCTCATGATGCTGCTGACGATAACGCAGGCCTTCCGGAGCGTGAAGACGGACTAGTGCCCCGACAGATACCGCTCCGCTGCGGTGGCTGCCATGGCGCCGTCGCCGATGGCGGTCGCGACCTGATAGACCACCTTCTCGACGACATCGCCCGCCGCGAAGAGTCCCGGCGTACCAGTGGTGCCATCAGGATCCAGCAGGATGCGGCCCGACGGCGAAAGGCGGACGAACGGTCTCACCGCCTCGACCTGCGGCGTATAGCCGATGAACACGAAGACGCCGTCGAAGGGATGGTCGGAAAGTTCGCCGGTCTTCACATTCTTCACGGTGATCGATTCGACGAAATCCTTCCCCGTTATCTTCTCGACGACGCTGTCGAGCAGAAGTTTGATCTTGGGATGCTTGCGCACCTCTTCCTGAATGATCTTCTCGGCGCGGAACTCCTGCCGGCGGTGGATGATGGTGAGTTCCGAGGCGAACCGCGTGAGGAAGAGCGCCTCCTTGAGCGAGGAGTCACCGCCGCCGACCACCGCAACGCGCAGGCCGCGATAGAAGGCGCCGTCGCACACCGCGCAGTAGGAAACACCGCGTCCCGTGAATTCCATCTCTCCCGGAACTCCCAGTTTGCGCGGAGTAGAACCGGCGGCCCAAATGACCGCGCGCGCCGACACATCGCCGTTGTCGGTCCTCAGGATAAAACCATCCGAGGTCTTCTCGACCGTTCTCACCTCGCCCATTTTGATCCCGGCGCCGAATTTCTCAGCCTGCTTCACCATGAGCTCCGAAAGTTCACCGCCCGAGACGCTTTCGAAACCGGGGACATTCTCGAGCTTGTCGGTGACCGCCCTGAG
>CAYNMQ010000272.1:2048-2521 GCA_964398245.1 uncultured Spirochaetales bacterium
TCGTACCTCTGCGACATGGGGACCTCCAACAGGACATACGATGATAAGGAACTATAGGCGCCCCTCTGGAGAAATCAACCGGACAGTGCACTTTTCCGGGAAAAGATATCTTCGCCGCCGAAAGGTTATTTTCCTATCGTGGCGACCATGACCGCCTTGATGGTGTGAAGGCGGTTCTCCGCCTCGTCGAAGACCTTCGAATGCTTCGAGCGGAACACCTCGTCGGTCACCTCCATCTCTTTGAGACCGTACTTCTCGCTGATCTCCTTGCCGATCTTCGTCTCGGTGTCGTGGAACGAGGGAAGACAGTGAAGGAAGATGACATCGGGATTGCCAGTCTTCTTGATGATGTCCATCGTGACCTGATACTTCTTCAGCAGTTTTATCCGCTCGCCGAAGAGGTGCTCCTCTCCCATCGAGACCCACACATCGGTGTAGATGGCGTCAGCACCCTTGACCGCCTTGGCCGGATC
>CAYNMQ010000273.1:0-2505 GCA_964398245.1 uncultured Spirochaetales bacterium
CTGGAACCCATAGGATTGCATGAGCTCGCCCTTCGTCGTCCGCGGCACCATGTTCTCGAGGTAGGCCTTGAGCTCCGCCTTCAGCCGCTCCACATCGCCGCCGACCCCTTCGAATATCTCGACCCCCTCCGGCGAGAAGAGGAGCGAGTAGAGCACATGCTCCGGCGTCACGAATTCGTGCTGACTCTGCTTCGCCTCGTAGAAGGCACCGAGGATGACGCTGTTGAGATGGCGGTCTATCTTGAGTTCCATGCGGCCCTCCTTAGGCTTTCTCGACGGTGCATCGGAGCGGATGGCGGTGTTCTTCGGCGGTGCGGTGCACCTGCATCATCTTCGACATCGCGATATCGTACGAATAGACGCCGGCGGTGCCGGCGCCCGTGTGATGTATCTTGAGCATGATCTGCGTCGCCTCGGCGGCCGGTTTGCCGAAAATGCGGACGAGGATATCCACGACGAAATCCATCGGCGTGAAGTCGTCGTTGTGCATGACGACGCGGTAGAGGTCGGGATGCTTCGCCGTCGTCGTTTTCTTCGTGCCGACGCTTCAGCTTCTCTGCCGCGCGGCCGCCATGGGGCACCCCGGTCTTCCGTCCCCGGCGTCCGCCTTCACCGTGAGCGCCAGCTCGTCGAGCTGTTTCCGGGACACCGTCGAGGGACTGCCGGTCATGAGGCAGGTCGCGCTCGTGGTCTTGGGGAACGCGATGACCGAGCGGATGTTGTCTATCCCGAGCAGGAGCATCACGAGGCGGTCGAAACCGAAGGCGATGCCGCCGTGCGGCGGAGCACCGAACTCGAGCGCTTCGATGAGGAAACCGAACTTCTCCCGCGCCTCCTCCGGCGAGATGCCGAGAAGCGCGAACACCTCGGCCTGCTTGGCGGCGTTGTGGATCCGGATGGAGCCGCCGCCCACCTCGTAGCCGTTTATCACCATGTCGTAGGCGCGGCTCGCCACATTCGCGAGATCCCCTTTTCGCGCCGTTTCGAGGTCGAAGTCGGTGAATGGGTGGTGCGTCGCGACCCACTTGCCCTCCTCCTCGCTGTATTCGAACGCGGGGAAATCGGTGACCCAGAGAAAGGCGAACGAATCTTTGTCATAGAGCGCGAACTCGGCCGCGAGCCGCCGCCGCAGGTTGCCGAGCGCCGTTCGAGCCACGGTGATCTCGTCGGCGACGATAAAGAGCGTCCCCCCGTCGGGAACGAGCGCGGTCAATCGTTCCTGCTCCGCCGGCGAGAGGAACTTGAGGATCGGACTGTCGAGCACACCATTTTCTTTCTTCATCCACGCGAGGCCCTTCGCGCCGTCGCCCTGCACTTCCTTCTCCATCGCCTTGAGCCGGTTCTTGGAAAGTTCGCTCCCCTTCCCCTCGAGAAGGATGCCGAGAACGATCTTTTTCAGATCCTCCGCCGCCGCGCGGAACGCGTTGAATCCCGAAGCGCGGAACATCTCGCGCAGGTCGATGAATTCGAGACCGTAGCGGATGTCGGGCTTGTCGGTGCCGTAGCGCGCCATCGCTTCGCGGTAGGGCATCCGCGGGAACGGGCGAGGCACCTCGATACCCTTCACCACCTTGAAGAGGTGCGCGATGAGCCCCTCGGAGAGCGCCATGATGTCGTCCTCTCCGATGAACGACATCTCGATGTCTATCTGGGTGAATTCCGGCTGGCGGTCGGCGCGGAGATCCTCGTCGCGGAAACAGCGGGCGAGTTGATAGTATCGGTCGAGCCCGCCGATCATGCAGATCTGCTTGAACGACTGCGGCGACTGCGGCAGCGAGTAGAACTTGCCGTGGTGAAGACGGCTCGGCACGAGGTACTCCTTCGCCCCCTCGGGCGTCGATTTGCCGAGGATCGGCGTTTCCACCTCGACGAACCCCTGTTCATCGAGGTAGTCACGAGTCGCTTTCGCAATCTTTGAACGAGCGACGAGCGTCTGAAGAAGAGCGCTCTTGCGGATGTCGAGATAGCGATACTTGAGTTTGAGCGTATCGGAGGCCTCTTTCCGATGGTCGTAAGGAAGCGGTTTGCTCGGATTGAGGAGCGTAAGCGTATTTACGACCACCTCCACCGCACCGGTAGGGTACTTGTCGGTGCGGTTCTCGCCGCGGTCACGCACGGTCCCCTTCACCTGCACGACATCCTCGAGTGAAAGTTTCTTCGCCTCCTCGACAAGGGACGGCTCCTCGAAGACCACCTGCGTCTGCCCGTAGCGATCCCAGAGCATTGCGAAGACGATCGGGCCGAGTTCCCGCTTCGAGACTATCCATCCCGCGAGGGTCACCTCTTTTCCCACCTCTTCCAAACGCAACTCGCCGCATGAGTGTGTCCGCATCATCAAAACCTCCTTTTCAGCGGGACAAAAGGGTATCATACGCCCGCTTCGGGAAATTTCAACTATCACACCATGCCGCTCCGCCCGTTCTTGACAGAGTTTTTCTTCCTTTCTAGAATGCTTTTATCTAGCGGGAGAGGTCTTTCGTGAAAGAGCCGCTTGAGGAAAAGCCC
>CAYNMQ010000274.1:0-1710 GCA_964398245.1 uncultured Spirochaetales bacterium
GGAACGCTCGTCTTTACGATGGATAAGGCCGGTCTCTGGACCGATTCGCGCTACTTCATCCAAGCGGAACAGCAACTTGCCGGCTCCGGCATCACTTTGTTCAAAATGGGACTTCCGGAGACCCCAGCCCATACCTCATGGCTTGCCGAAAACATTCCCGATGGAGCGCAGGTCGGCATTGACGCCGCCCTCTTCTCGGTAAGCGCGGTGCGCTCGCTCGAAAAAGCGCTCGCGGCAAAGCAGGCGACGGTCACCAACATCGGCGACTTCGTGGCGCCGCTCTGGAGCGATCGTCCGCCGCTTCCCGACGGGCCGGTCATGCTCCATGACGAGTCGCTTGCCGGAGAAAGTCGCGCTTCCAAACTGGCACGGGTACGGGCGAAGATGGTGGAAAAAGGCGCCGATTGGCATGTGCTCTCGACGCTCGACGACATTGCGTGGCTCTTCAACATCCGGGGAAGTGATGTCAAGTGCAACCCGGTCGTCATCGCGTACGCGGCGGTGTCGCAGAACGAGGCCTGCCTCTTCGTCGATCCGGCGAAGGTTGACCGTAAGGTGAAGAAAGCGCTCGCCGCCGACGGCGTGACGCTCAAGCGCTACGGCGACATCGAAAAGTTCGTGAAGAAGATACGAAAAACCCGCATTTACCTTGATCCCGATCGCACCGGCCATCATCTTTTTGCCGTGCTCGGCAGGAAAGCGCAGGTGGTCGAAGGACCGACATTGCCCCTGCCGCTCAAGGCGGTGAAGAATCCGGTCGAGATTGCCGGCATGCGGGCGGCGCTCGTCCGCGACGGCGTCGCGATGGTGCGATTCCTGCGCTGGCTCGAGGAGGCACTCACCGCGATTCGGGTGACCGAGATATCGGCGGCGGTGAAACTCGAAGAGTTCCGCCGGATGGGGGAGCGCTATGTCGGGCCCTCGTTCGAGCCGATCGCGGGCTATGGTCCGCACGGGGCGATCGTCCACTACAGCGCCACGATGGAGAGCGATGTCGAGATCGAGCGCAAGGGACTCCTTCTCGTTGACTCGGGCGGACAGTACCTCGACGGGACGACCGACATCACCCGCACCGTCGCCGTCGGCGAGCCGACCGCGGCGATGAAACGGCATTTCACGCTCGTGCTCAAAGGCCATATCGGCGTGGCAACGGCTCAATTCCCAGCCGGGACCGCCGGCATGTTCCTCGACCCGTTCGCACGGCGCGCCCTCTGGGACGACCGGCTCAACTACGGCCACGGCACCGGCCACGGCATCGGCGCCTACCTGAGCGTCCACGAGGGACCGCAGGGCATCAGCCCGCGCATCAATGAAACGAAACTCGAGCCGGGGATGATACTCTCGAACGAGCCCGGTTACTATCGCGAAGGAGAGTACGGTATCCGCATCGAGAACCTTGTTCTGGTTCGCGAGGCGGGCGAGAACGAAGGGATGAAGTGGCTCTCGTTCGAGACGCTGACGCTCTGTCCGATAGACCTCTCCCTAGTGGAGGAAGCGCTTCTTTCTCCCGGCGAAAAGGAGTGGCTCAACACCTATCACCGCACGGTGTATGAGACCCTGTCGCCGCATCTTACCGAGGAAGAGCGGCAGTGGCTTGTCACTAAGACACGGGCTATCTGAGGAGACGAAAAGATGTGTGGCGTCGTTTCTATCATTTACGGGAACGAGACCGAGTTCCTCGGTCGTGAGGCGGCCGACCTCCTTAGAAAG
>CAYNMQ010000274.1:1720-2503 GCA_964398245.1 uncultured Spirochaetales bacterium
CATCGCCGCCGACGGGACGGTGACGCTTCGCAAGAAGGTCGGGGCGCCTTCGCGCGTCATCGAAAAACTCGAGATAGACAAACTTGGAGGGCGCCGTTTCATCGGGCAGGTGCGCTGGGCGACCTACGGCTCGGTCACCGACCACAACGCGCAACCGCACGAGGTCTCATGCCGCGTGCATCTCGTCGGGGCGCATAACGGCAACATCTCGAACACCGATTCGCTCAAGGAGTTTCTCCTCGGCCACGGCCATGCGGTCGTGTCGGACAACGACGGCGAGATGCTCGTCCATCTCGTCGAGCACCACTACGCAGCGCTTCTCGCGATGGCCAAAAGATCCCCGGACCGCGTATCGCTCATGCGCGAGGCGATCCGCCGCGCCCAGAAGATGGTGCAGGGCTCCTATGCCGCCTGTATCACCGATCCCGAGATACCGGGCGTCTTCGCGATGAAGAGTGGATCCTCGCTCTATGCGGGAAAAGGACGCGACAGCATCGGAGATTTCATCGTCGTCTCATCGGACCTTACCTCGGTCCTCTCGAAGACCCGGTTCCTCGTGCCACTCGCCGAAGGGGAGGGCATCTATTTCACGCACGACGATTATGAAGTGTTCTCGCTCACGGAGGAGACCGCCTATAAGCCGTCGCTCGTACGAAGCCGGCTCAACATTGCCGACATCGCGCTTCAACCGCGCTACAGTTTCTTCATGGAGCAGGAGATCTATTCGGCGCCGCGCCACCTCGACGCCTTGTTCCTTTACTATTTCGCCGCTGCGGAGGAGGC
>CAYNMQ010000275.1:0-2475 GCA_964398245.1 uncultured Spirochaetales bacterium
CGCCTTGACGGCGATCTCGGCGGTCTCGAAATCGCGGATCTCGCCGACCATGATGATGTCGGGGTCCTGGCGCAGGAACGAACGAAGGGCCGCGGCGAAGGTGAGTCCGACCTGTTCGCGCACCGGCACCTGATTGATGCCTTCGAGGTTGTACTCGACCGGATCCTCGGCCGTGGAGATGTTGACCTCGGTCTTGTTGAGCTCCGTCAGCGCCGAATAGAGCGTGGTCGTCTTACCTGAACCGGTCGGACCGGTGAGCAGGATCATGCCGTACGGGCGATGTATGCCGTCCCGGAATGTTTCCAACTGCTCCTCGAAGAAGCCGAGCTTGGTCATGTCGAGCTGGAGGTTGCTCTTGTCCAAAAGACGAAGCACGACCTTCTCGCCGAAGATGCAGGGGAGGACCGACACGCGGAAATCCATTTCGCGCCCCTTCCCCACCTTCACCTTGATGCGACCGTCCTGGGGGACGCGCTTTTCGGCGATGTCGAGGTTCGCCATGACCTTGTACCGCGCGATGATCGGCTCCTGCATATGCTTCGGAGGGTGAAGGACATCGTAGAGGACGCCGTCTATGCGGAACCGGATGCGGAAACTCTTCTCGTACGGCTCCACATGGATATCGGACGCCTTCTTCTTTATCGCATCAAGGATGAGCATATTGACCAGCTTCACCACCGGGGCATCGGCCGCTTCGCGCACCGATTCCTCGATGGTCATCTCTTTCACCTCGCCGGCCTCGATCTGGATCTCGTCCATCTCCGAAAGGACCTCGTCGAGGTTGAGTACCCCGGCCTCCGCCTCGGTGGAAGTGGTCTCTATGGCACCGTAGTACTTGGCAATGGCCTCCAGTATCTCGCTTTCGGCGGCGACGACCACCTCGACATTGTAGTCGGTCAGGAACTTGATGTCGTCCTGCGCGTTCATGTTCGAGGGGTCGCTCATCGCGATGGTAAGCGTATTGCCGATACGCGAAATAGGAATGGTCTTGTATCGAAGGCAGGTCTGCTTATTGAGGATGGAGATGACCTCGGGATCTATTTCGAGGTCGGCGAGCCGTATTTTAGGAACATTATACTGCTCGGAGAGGAGATCCGCGATCTTGTGCTCATCTATCTGAGCTTCACTCATCAGCAGATCGCGAAGCCCTTTGCCCGTCTCCAGCGCGCGCTCTTCAAGATCTTTCAGTTCGGGGAGCGAGATAAGTCCCCGTTTGACGAGCATACCGGCAAGTTGCTTGTTATCCATGCGTTTCTTCCTCTTCGCCTCGCGGACAAGTGCAGAGAGAGTATAGCCGCCCCTTGTTTCGAGTCAAGAAATCGGAATGAGACGGGGAAAAACATCGATGTCTAACGAAAACACCGCGCCGTTCGCGGCGCCCTGACGATCGGAACGGCAAGGAAAAAGCATCTCAGTTGACTTTGTAGGTAAGGTCGCCTTTCTCGAAGAAAGCGACGATCTGGCGCGCCGCCGCGATGCCGGCGTTGATGTTGGCCTCCTCGGTCTGGGCCCCCATCTTCTTGGGGGTGAAGAAGGCGCGGTCCTTGTATTTCTCGAGGATCTGGTCCTTTATCGCGTCCTCGACATCGGAAAGATACCTGAAGTCGGGGCGTTCCTCGAACATCTTGAGGAGTCCCGCTTCGTCGATCACCTCCTTGCGGGCGGTGTTGACGAGCGTCGCCCCCTTGGGCATTTTGGAAAGGAGCGCGTGATTGATGCTCTTCTTCGTCTTTTCGGTCGCCGGGATGTGGAGCGAAACATACTGGCAGGTGGCGTACAGTTCTTCGACCGTCTTGACCGCCTTCACGCCGTCTTTCTCTATCAGCGCGGCGTCGATGAAAGGATCGAACGCGTAGATCTCCATGCCAAAGCCTTTCGCGATGGCCGCGAGAGCCCGACCGACAAAGCCGTAAGCGTGAATGCCAAGTTTCTTGCCACGCAGTTCAGTACCGCTTTTGGGGGTAAACCAATTGCGCGCCGCATAGAGCATCATGCCGAAGGCGAGTTCGGCGACCGCGTTCGAGTTCTGGCCGGGGGTGTTCATCGCCACGATCTTCTTCTCGGCGGCTTACTTGGTGTCGATGTTGTCGTAGCCGGCGCCGGCGCGCACGACGATCTTGAGGTTCTTCGCCGCGTCGAGCACCGCCTTGTTCACGATGTCGGAGCGGACGATGAGCGCGTCGGCTTCGGGAACCGCCGCGATGAGATCCTTCGGATCCTTGTAGTTCTCGAGTTTGATAAGTTCGTAACCGGCCTCTTTGCAGATCGCCGCGATCTTGTCGACCGCCTCTTTCACGAAAGCCTTTTCGGTGGCAAGCAGGACTTTTTTCATGGATTCCTCCTCATAGGTCCAATGGTCGTTACACAGGGCGAATCTATCACGCCTGAGAACGCCTTGTCAACTTCCCCGAGAGCGATTTTAGGGACGCAGAATAACATCGTACCCCCTGAGAGGGACATCGTCAAGTGCATGGA
>CAYNMQ010000276.1:0-2467 GCA_964398245.1 uncultured Spirochaetales bacterium
GCGTTTTTTCACCTTGCGCACACTCTTTCCCTGTTCCGACGATTCCTGTATGATGTGGTACTCCACCGTTTTTCGCTTTTCCGGGGTTTTCTTCTGAAGGGAGGACGCTGCCGTCGGGGGCGCGGGAGAGTCCTCATCGGCGGGAATGGCGTCCGCGTCGGAGGCGGTGTCGCCGACTATGGCCCGCAGTCGTTCCCCGAAGAAGATCCGTTCCCAGTTCTTGTTCGATTCGTCGGCTGCTATGCGGACGCGACTGGTCACTCCGCCGGTTCCCCCTCCGTAGAGGAGGGAAGCAAGGCACAGGATAAGGAGAAATGAGCGTTTCAAGGGATCCTCCGCTTAGGGAGACGATACATCGCCATAGTCACCGATCTGCCGGTCGAGGTGATCATGATGAGATGTTCATGCCGCCATCCTTCGAAGTCGGCGCGGGTCCGTATCTCCCATACCCCCGGCTTCGTCACCGTCACCATGAAGGGAACGGTGTTCATTCCTTCATCGAAGCCGCCTTTCCATTGGTGAGAACGAGCGTCGGCGATCTCAGGATAGACGCTGTGGAACGAGACCCCTTCGCTCAGTTCGACGGTGACGACGACCGACGGTATGCGACGGGTGGCGAGATACTCGAGGTCTATCGAAAGCGGCGTGTCCGCGGGGACCATCCGCTCAGTGATGAGCCGCGGTTCGGCGGTATCTTCCCGCACCGAAAAATAGATGGTGACGGCGGCGGCGAAAAGCACGAAAAAAGCGACAAAAGCCAGTTCCAAGGGTCTGAAGCGCACCGAGGGAAGGTAAGAGTACCAGCGGGGGCGCCGTCCGTTCTCGACGAGGCGTTCGCGGAGCCGGTCATTGAAACCGGCAGGCGCCGGCACTTCGCGAGGAAGCGTTCGGGGCAGAAGACCCGCTACCACCTCCGTTGCCGTAAGATGTTCGGCGCACTCCCGGCAGGCGGCCGAGTGCTCTTTGAGAAAACGCGCCTCATCGGCAGAGAGATCACGCGTCCGCGAAGCGGCGATCAGGAGAACGACCTTTTTGCAGGGGTCCATACCGTTCCTCGTCTCTTATAGAAAGTAATGTCGTCGGCGCCGAATGAGCAAGGATAGTTTCTCGCGGGCGCGCAAAAGACGCGTTTTGACCGCGCTCATCGAGATGCCGAGCATTTCCGCTGTTTCCTCGTATCCCTGTTCCCGCAGGTCTATCATCACCACCACCTCTCGGTACTTGGGAGGGAGCAGAGCGATCGTCTCCAAAAGACGGCGCTTCCGTTCTTCGGCCATCGTCTCTTCGGCGGCGTCGTGGACGGCGGCCTCTTCTCCGCTTTCTTTACCGGGATATTCCCTGTCGGCGAGCGGTCGAGTGGAGAGGTTTTTCCGATAGTTGAGGAACTCGTTCCGCACGATGCGCCAAAGCCATGTGCCGAAGGCGCTCTCTCCGCGGAAACGCTTGATGTTGAGGAACGCCTTGAGGAACGCTTCCTGCAGCACATCGGCGGCGTCGGCATGGTTGCCGCCCGCCATGCCGAGAGCGAAAGAGTAGAGCCGGGACCGCTCCGTCGTGATAAGCTCCTCGAACGCAGCGATATCACCGCTCTTCGCCCTCTCTATCAGCTCCCGTTCTACGGTATCGGCCATTCCGCCGCGACCATTCCTGTTCATTCGACAACCGCCTTTGGAGAAATGTCGCGGGAAAGTGCCGCGCCATTTCTCTTTTCCCAAGGTCATTGTATCACAGGAAGAAAGCGTTTGCAAAGCGGGCGTGGAAAAATACTCCTGCAATCACGGAAGGTTGTTGGCCGACGAGGTCGCGATGAATGGCGCCGGTTGAGGATCTCGGCGCAGGAAGGTGTCGGCGATGAAACAAACCGCTATGAAAAAAACGAGGAATAAAGCCGTCGCAATGATACGATACATTCGTTCCATCATGACCGTTGCTCCACACGCGTCATGTGCTTCCATTGACATATGACAATCGAGGCCGGAAGAAGGTTTCTGAAAAAATTCGTCTCGATGAAAATGTGGCATTCCATTCCCATCGGTGCTAGAATAAGAAAATCGAAAGATCGCGTGTCGAGGTGATGGTCATGAGAGAAAAGGCCCTAATGCCGCGCTTTGTTCCGATCATGTTGTGCATGATGCTCCTGTTTGCCTGCAACGACTCGAAAAGGTCGGTTGAAAGCGACATCGTTTTCCCGGACAATGAGCTTCCCGAAGAGGACGATGTCGTTCCCGACGAGGATGTTGACCGGACGGGGATCGAAGAGGGGCTTCGTTTGCTGATGAAGGAACATCTTCTGTTCACCAATGGAGCCGGCGTGGCGGTCGGGATCGACGACCGCCGCACCGACTGGCGCGTCGCGCTGGCGGAGGGAAAGAGCGATATCTCGAAAGGGAAGATGTTGGCCCCGGAGCACCTTTTCCGCATAGCGAGCGTCTCGAAGATGGTCGTCTCGACATCGGTGCTCCGGCTG
>CAYNMQ010000277.1:0-2446 GCA_964398245.1 uncultured Spirochaetales bacterium
GGAGGGGATCACCCAGGGGTTGTTCCGGTATTTCTCCGCAAGCTGTTTCGTGTAGGCGATCGTCTCGTCGGGGCTCATCCCATTGGGGGCGGGAAAATTGATGACGCCTTCTCCGATGCAGACCTTGATTCCGATCTCCTGCGCCGCCGTCGCGATCTCTTCTTCGAAGAAGTACATGTCGGCGAACGTCGTTATGCCGGACAGGAGCATTTCGGCCATGCCCCACTGGCCGGCGATACGGCACATCTCGTGCGAGATGAATCGTGCTTCGAGGGGGAAGATGCGTTTCTCGAGCCACTCAGAGAGAGGAAGGTCTTCGGCGATCCCTTTGAAGAGCGCCATTGGCACATGAGTATGCAGGTTGACCATCCCCGGCATCACGAGCCACCGATCTCCTGCGGCGACCATGGCTCCCTCCGGCGGGATGTCGTTGCGCGTGATGCGCGAGATGCGGTCGCCGGAAACGGTTAGCGATCCGCGGAAAAATTCGGTGCCGTCGAATATCGTCACATCCTTGAAAAAAAAGTCTCCCATCGAAATGCTCCTTCTGCGGTCCGGAGGATTATAACGCGGGAAAAAAGGATTACAACGCTTCGGTCGCGCTTCAGAGATAAGCGGAGAGTACGGGGTGACGACGGGCCGCGAGATTGACGATCGAGCTGACGAACTTGCCGTAACTGATGCCGCAGTAGGCTGCCGTGAAGGCGGTGCTCGTTTCGGGGCTCAGATCGGCGTTCGGGTTGACATCGAGCACATAGATGTCGTCGCCGCGCAGACGCATGTCGATGCGGGCGTAGTCGCGGCAACCGATGATGCGGTAGCTCTCCCGCGCCACTTCTTCGATCCGTCGTCGCAGCGATGGATCGAGGTTCGCCGGGATGATGAGTTCTATTTTTTCGAAGTCTTCCGAACCGGGCGAATACTTGGCGTCGTAGGTGCACAGGTGTCGCCGCACTTCGCCGAGCGCGGCGAAGTTCATCTCGGCGGGCGGCAGGACCTCGACCGGTCCGTTGCCCCAGATCGTGACATGGAATTCTCGCCCGTCAATGAAATCCTCGACGAGCGCCGGTTGACGGTAGTCCTTCTCAAGCCGCTGTATCTGAGCGCGCAGTTCGTCATGGTTCGTTGCGACCGATTCGGCGGTGAGACCGATGCTTCCGTGTTCGCGCGCCGGCTTGACGATGGCGGGGAAGCGATCCCAAGAGTCGATCTCCTTGCACGAAAGGATGCCGCCCTGAGGCGTCGGAATGCCGTGTTTATTAAGGAGTCGCTTGACGGCGACCTTGTCGTAAGAGAGCGCCAACACCTCGGGCGGGGACCCGGTGTAGGTATAGGAGCGGGCATCCAGAAATGCGGCCACCTCGACTTCGCTCTTTGGCTGTCCGGGGAGTTCCTCGCACCAGTTGAGGACGATGTGCTCCGAAGGAGCATACGGCTGGAAAAGGCTTTCGATGTCAGGGGAGGTCACCGGCAGATCGGTGACCGGATGACCTTCCGCCGCAAGTGCTTCGCGCATGGTGCGCACATCGGAAAGCACTTGGTTGGTCTCACGGACGGTCCAGCGCGGGTCTATGTTGTGGAGCAGGAGAACGGGGAAAGCGGTCGGTCGCGAGGCGGATACCAACGATGAAGCGACGGTATCCGCCTTATGCATGGGATACCCGTTCTTGAGCGCGGTTTCCCGCTAATCGCCGATCACCGGATAACGAGTATCGAATGCGTGGCGTCAACCTCCTCATGGAAAATAAAATAACGCAGTGCTCATCAAGAATCAATGTTATTGATGTTTTTTTGACGATTTTTTTGTGGTGTTGCGACGGTCGCGATCGAAAATTTGATTTCATCGACTCCTCTCATATAATCGCTTCGTTTCTGTCGAAAGAGTTGAAAACGCAGTCAAGAGAAGGAGGTCGTCATGCCGGTCAACTTGAAAGGAAGAAGCTTTCTGTCGCTCAAGGATTTCACCCCCGAAGAGATCCGCTACCTGCTCGATCTGTCGCACGATCTCAAGGCGAAGAAACGCGCCGGGATAAAAGGAGATCTGCTCGAAGGGAAGAATGTCGTGCTCCTCTTCGAGAAGACTTCGACACGGACTCGCTGTGCCTTCGAGGTCGGGGTGCTCGACGAGGGAGGCCATGTCACCTTCCTCGGGCAGAACGATAGTCAAATGGGGAAGAAAGAGTCCATAGAGGACACCGCGAAAGTGCTCGGTCGTTACTACGATGGCATCGAGTTCCGCGGTTATAAACAGGCGACGGGCGAGGCGCTCGCCAAGTACAGCGGCGTGCCGGTGTGGAACGGGCTCACCGACACCGATCACCCGACGCAGGTGCTTGCCGATCTCATGACGATCGAGGAGCATGTCGCCAAACCGCTCAACAAGGTGAAACTCGTGTACATGGGCGACGCGCGCAACACCATGGGCAATGCTCTCGTCATCGCCTCC
>CAYNMQ010000278.1:0-2442 GCA_964398245.1 uncultured Spirochaetales bacterium
GGAGATGTCTTCCGCGTGCGCCACGCCGGGGTGCGGCGTCGCGAGGAGGAGCGGCGGAAGCGCGAAGAGGAGATAGCCCGCAAGGAGCGCGAACGCGAAGAGCGCGAGCGTCAGCGTCGTCTCGAAGAAGAGCGGCGTCGCGAAGAGGAGGAGCGGGAACGGGAGCGCCTCGAACGGGAGCGGGAACGCCGCGAGCGGGAGCGCCAGAAGGAACTCGAGCGCAAGCGCGCCGAGCTTGAAAAGAACGCCGACAAGCTCGCCCGCGCCCGCGAGCTCGTCCTTCAGATGTGCTCGAAAGGCAAGTACAACGAAGCGATCGACGCGATCGTCAAGGTGAGCCAGATAAAGTGCGAGTGCGAAGAGGACGCGAAGGTGCTCGCGCTCAAGAGCCAGCTCCTCAACTTCAACAAGGTGCGCGACAAGATACTCGAGGGAGTGAACCTCCTCAACTACAGCCTCATCCTCGACAACCTCGAGGCGGCGCGCGCGCTCGATCAGGAGATCGTCCCGGGCGGCACCGACTTCTCCCAGCGCATAGACAAGATCTACGCGATCGGCTACTACGCCAAGGCGCTCGACATGGAGAAAAAGGACAACTATGTCGTCGCCAACGAGAACTACGAAAAGTGCCTCCAGAAGGATCCCGATAAGGCGGAGTGCAAGAAGTGGTTCGACGAGAAGGACAAGACGGTGAAGAAGCTCTTCGACAAGGCGAAGGTCATGAAGAGCTTCAACCCGACCAAGGCGAAGGAACTCTTCCGCTCCATCCTCAAGCTCGTCACCGCCGAGAACGAGTTCTACAAGGAAGCCGAGAAAGAACTCAAGTCCATGGAATACTGACGAAGCACCCCGTGCTTTGTCGTCTTCTCTCCCCGCTCGTCATCGTCTTCGTTCCGACAGCGTTCCTTTTCCTGTCCTGCGATCGTTCCCGGACCATCTGTGAAGGAAGCGACTGCCGTATCATCACCGAAAGCGGCGCGTTCATCCGCATAGACGACGGTTCGTGGCCCTACTGGCACCGCTTCGACGGGCATCGCCTCCTTCGACTCGACGGCATGTATCCCGGCTCGGTGCCGCTCGCCTACCAGCCGAAGCTCGACATCCTCGCGGCGAAGTCGCTTTCGGGCGACGGTATGCGGCTTACCCTCTATCGCGGCGGCGGCGGAACGCTGGAACGGATACGGACCCGTAACTTCGCCACCGACGAGATACTCTCGCTCTGCCTTAACGAGGACGGCTCTCTCTGGATGCTCCACGCAGGGAGACCCGAAGGGACCGGCGCGCGGCAGTTCATCCTGAGCGGCGGATCGCTCGCCCTCGAGGAGTGGCGCAACTACTTTCTGACCAGCGAGCGGGAGAGCGACACCTTCGGCGGCACCGTCATCGAGAAACCGGTCTCCCTTTCCTGCGGCGACAAGGGACCGCTCCTGGTGACATTTCTCTACTCGGGCGAAGGCGAGCGGCGGATCTTGCGCCTTCCCCGGTTCAGCCTTCTCCAGATATACCTCTATCGCTTCGACGAAAAGAAGAGGGCCATGGAACCGGTCGCCGCGGTCACGCCGCGCGGCACGGGAATGGCCTCATCGTGGGTCGATCCACAGAGCGGCCGCCTGCTGGTCTTTCAGGAGGGAAGGCTCATCGTGCAGGAGGGCTTCCTCTTCCCCGAGATGCTCGACCTGCCCGAGGTGACCGAGATGCTCTTCAGCGCCGGAAAGAGCGGAACGCGTCTCTATCTCGTCAAGGGAGAACCCCCGCGGATGACCGGAACGCCGGCGCCTCTGCCGGCGCCGCAGTGACCGCCGCTACTTCTTTTTCGTATAGAGCTCGATGATCTTGAGAATGACGGCCGCCGCCTTTTCCATGGACTCGACCACGACATATTCGAGTTTGCCGTGGAAGTTGTGGCCGCCGGCGAAGATGTTGGGGCACGGGAGTCCCATGTAGGAGAGACGCGATCCGTCGGTGCCGCCGCGGATCGGCACCACATGCGGCTCGACGCCGCAAAGTTCCATCGCCTTTTTCGCGGTCTCGACGATATGGAAGACCGGCTCGACCTTCTCGCGCATGTTGAAGTACTGGTCCTTGAGTTCGAGCGTCGCGACGCCTTCGCCGAACTTGCGGTTGATGAAGGCGACGACATCGACCATGAGCTTTTTCTTCTCTTCGAATTTCTTCCGGTCGTGGTCGCGGATGATGTACTTGAAGGTCGCCTTCTCGACGGTGCCGTCGAATCGCATGATATGGAAGAACCCTTCGTAGCCGGTCGTGAACTCCGGCCGCTGTTCGACCGGCAGAAGGGCGTTGAGCTCCATGCCGATGAGGATGGCGTTCTTCATCCGGTCCTTGGCGTAACCGGGATGGATGTTGCGCCCCTGTATCGTGATGGCGGCCATCGCCGCGTTGAAGTTCTCGTACTCGAGTTCGCCGATCATGCCGCCGTCC
>CAYNMQ010000279.1:0-2430 GCA_964398245.1 uncultured Spirochaetales bacterium
GCATCCTTTTCAACCACGAGTCGCCGCGCCGCGGCGAGACCTTCGTCACCCGCAAGATAACCCGCGCCGCGGTGCGTATCGCGCTCGGCCTTCAGAGAACGCTCTTTCTCGGCAACCTCGGCGCGAAGCGCGACTGGGGCCACGCCCGCGACTATGTCCGCGCCATGTATCTCATGCTCCAGCACGATACGCCGGAGGACTTCGTCATCGCGACGGGGCGGACGACCGCGGTGCGCGACTTCGCCCGGATGGCTTTTGCGGAATTGGGGATAACGATAGAATTCGCCGGCGATGGGGCCGACGAATGCGGCGTCGTCGCCTCGGTGGACGAGGGGCTGTTCGCCTCGGCGGGAGGCAAGAAAGGAGCGGTCAGAAAAGGCGACGCCGTGGTCAAAGTGGATCCCAACTACTACCGGCCGACCGAGGTGGACCTGCTCGTCGGCGATGCGTCGAAGGCGCGGGAGAAACTCGGCTGGAAACCGGAGCACACGCTCGAGGAGCTCGTGAAGGAGATGATCGCCGCCGACATGGTCGAGGCGCGGCGCGACGAACTCTTGAAGCAGCATCATTACAAGATACGGCCCAATCTCGGAGACTGATTGATGGAAAAGAGCGCGAAGATATATGTCGCGGGGCATGCGGGACTCGTCGGGAGCGCGCTGTGGCGCCGCTTGGAGCAGGGGGGATATCGTAATCTCGTTGGCCGGTCGTTCGCCGAACTCGACCTGCGCGACCGTCACGCGGTCGACGCCTTCTTCACAGCCGAGACGCCCGAATAGCTGTTCCTTGCGGCGGCCCGCGTCGGCGGCATCGTCGCGAACAACACCTACCGCGCCGACTTCATCTACGACAACCTCGCCATCGAACTCAACCTCATCGATGCCGCCTACAAACACGGCGTGAAGAAACTGCTCTTCCTCGGTTCGTCGTGCATCTATCCGAAACTGGCGCCCCAGCCGATGATCGAACCGGAGCTCCTCACCGGAGAACTCGAATACACCAACGATCCCTACGCCATCGCGAAGATCGCGGGGATAAAACTCTGCGAGTCGTACAATATCCAGCACGGGACCAACTTCATCGCGGTGATGCCGACCAACCTCTACGGACCCGGCGACAACTTCGACCTGCAGACGAGCCATGTCATGCCGGCGATGATACGGAAGTTCCACGAGGCGAAACTAAAGGGCGACAAGGCGGTGACGCTCTGGGGGACCGGGAACCCTCGGCGCGAGTTCCTCTATGTCGACGACCTTGCCGACGCCTGCGTCTTCCTGATGGAGAAGGTGAACTTCGCCGATCTCTCGAAGGGGATGAAGGAGGTGCGCAACACCCACATCAACATCGGCACCGGCGAGGACCTCTCGATCAAGGAGTTGGCCGAACTGGTGAAAAAGACGGTCGGGTTCAAGGGCGACATCCTCTGGGACACCACCAAGCCCGACGGGACGCCGCGCAAACTGCTCGATGTCTCTAAACTTCAGTCGCTCGGGTGGAAACCCAAGACGATGCTTGAAGAAGGTGTCCGCAAAGCCTACGACTGGTACTGCTCGCATAAAGCCTGACGGCAAAAAACCGGGCGGGGGTGGCCCGTTTTTCTTTGAAGTTTCGACTCCTTATTTGACTTAGCCGATTAGGGCTTTTATGTCCACAGTTTTGCAGCGAAAGCTTTGATAACCTCCCTGTTCTTTTTAAGCTGATCCGCGTTCACCTTGACACGTTGCCCCGCAACGCTGAGAGTACCGGGATTCATGTTGACGAAAGGTGTGCCTCGAGCGAAAGCAACAACGCCAGCTGTCTGGAAATCCCGCACTTCAAACATCCCTTCAGCCACTGATGAGAAAGTAAAATGATCGGGCGTATCCGCAAGAATCACACTTACATCATTTGTGATACCAGCGAGAACAGCAACATAGCTTTTCGCGGTATTGATGTATTGGGTTAGTCGGTTCTTGGCTATGATGTGTATCTGAGGAAGTGCAAGTCCTGCCTTCTCCATCCGAGAGTGGAAGTTATGTTGCGCATATATGTCCGACGGTAGTTTGAGCCCATAAATTAGACTCATAACATTTTGTATGCCTCTTCGTGAAGAGTCATCTGCCGTGACTGGAAGAACTAGTCGGTCGCAGGTAGCTAAAGCGATTTGCGTGTACATCGAAAAGCTGGGATTCATATCCACAAAACAAAAATCAAAGTCGTTTTGGCATGCTTCAAGAAAATCGCGGAGCCAACTGACCACGCCAAGCCAGCTATCTGTGCCTGGAATCTGCGTATTTGCCAGTGTCGAGATTGCGTTGACTTGAAGTTCCAGCAAGGGGTCTCCAGCAACCAAGTAAATGTTTTCGGGAATGTTCTGGTTCATGTCATGGGGACGAGAAATATAACCACGAGGACTGATGGTCGCTTTGTCGTACGGCTTGGGCAGTCGCG
>CAYNMQ010000280.1:0-364 GCA_964398245.1 uncultured Spirochaetales bacterium
CACCATCCTGAGCGCGAGCGACTTCCCCATAACCGATCCACTCAACTTCTACTTCACCCTCCTCGTGACGACCGGCTGGACGCTCGTCAATGTGGCGCTCCATGTCGCGATCGGCCTTGCGCTCGCGATGCTCCTGCGTAACGAGTGGCTCAAACTGCGCGGCATCTATCGGATACTCCTCATCGTACCGTGGGCGGTGCCGAACTATATCACCGCACTCATCTGGAAAGGGATGTTCAACCGGCAATTCGGGGCCGTCAACGCGCTTCTGTCGCTCTTCGGCCTCGAGCCGATCTCGTGGTTCTCCTCGTTCTGGACCGCCTTTGCCGCGAATGTGGCGACCAATACCTGGCTCGGTTTCCCC
>CAYNMQ010000280.1:374-2422 GCA_964398245.1 uncultured Spirochaetales bacterium
CCACCGGGCTGCTTCCAGTTCATGAGCATGCTGACCTGGCTCGGGTTCCCCTTCATGATGGTGACGGCGCGCGGCGCCCTGCAGGCGGTGCCGCGCGAACTCGAGGATGCCGCCGCCGTTGACGGCGCAGGGGCCTTCGACCGTTTTCGCCATGTCATCCTGCCGCTCCTCAAACCGGCGCTCCTGCCGGCGGTCATCCTCGGCTCGGTCTGGACATTCAACATGTTCAACATCGTCTTCCTCGTGAGCGGCGGCGAACCGGACGGCGCGACCGACATCCTCATCAGCGAGGCCTACAAGTGGGCCTTTCAGCGGCAGGAACAGTACGGCTACGCCGCCGCCTATGCGACGGTGATATTCCTCATCCTGCTCCTCTATTCACGCTTCACCGGAGGAAAAAAGGAGGGAACGGCATGAAAAGGAAGTTCGTCGTTCAGGCGCTTATTACTCACCTCCTCCTCATAGTCGCGTGCATCGTCACCCTCTATCCGGTGCTCTGGGTCGTCAAAATGGCACTCACGCCGGCACAGGGCTTCTCGCTCTCGCTCAACCCGCTTCCCACCGTCGTCTCGCTTCAGAACTTCGGAGAGGTGGTCGGCACCCGCGCCGCCGATGGCTCGTGGCTCTTCGGGCGGCAGTTCTTCAACAGCGTCGTGATAGCGCTTGCGACGACGCTCGTCGGCGTGACGCTCGCGACGACCGCCGGCTACGCCTTTTCGCGTTTCATCTTCCCGGGGCGGAACCTCGGGATGAAACTGCTCCTCATTTCGCAGATGTTCCCCGGCGTCGTCATGGCGATACCGCTCTACATCCTCCTCGACGAACTGCACCTCCTCAACTCGATGACGGGGCTCGTGCTCGTCTATGCGACGACGGCGATCCCATTCTGCGTCTGGATGCTCAAGGGCTACTTCGACACGATCCCCAAGGACCTCGAAGAGGCGGCGGTCATGGATGGCGCCTCGCAGTGGACTATCTTCACCCGCATCGTGCTTCCGCTCGCGCGGCCCGCGATCGTTGTGACGGCGCTCTTTTCGTTCATGACGGCGTGGAACGAGTTCATCCTCGCCGCGACCTTCCTCAGTGCGGAACAGGCCTTCACCCTGCCAGTCGCCCTTCAGCGCCATGTCGGCAGTTTCAACACCGAATGGGGGCACTTTGCCGCCGGCGCCATCATCGTCTCGGTGCCGGTCATGGCGCTCTTCTTCTTCTTGCAAAAGCACCTCATCGGCGGCCTCACCGCCGGCGGGGTGAAAGGATAACGACGGAGGACTCATGCTCGGACCTATACTCGCCGCCGGAGCGCTTCTCATCATCGCCGGAGCGCTCTTCTTTTTGCGCGCCACCCTGAAGACGCTTCCCTTCAACTACTGGGTCGTCAACACGATGGAACTCGGTGAGCGGCTCGCCTTCTTCGGCTCGCGCGCGGTGCTTCCGCTCTATATGGTCGCCTCGGCGGACCAGCACGGGCTCGGCATCTCCTACGCCGAGAAGGGCATCATCTTCGGCATCTGGGCCGCCTTCCAGTGCCTCCTTCCCATCGTGAGCGGCGGATTCACCGATAACTTCGGCTACAAGAAAAGCCTCTACACCGCCTTCACGCTCAATGTGATAGGCTATACCTCAATGGCCTTCGCGACCGGCTTCTGGACGATGCTCGGCGCCGCGATCATGGTCGGCACCGGCACCGCGATATTCAAGCCACCGGTGCAGGGAACAGTCGCCCGATCGGTGCGCCCCGAGACCTCCTCGATCGGTTTCGGCATCTTCTACTGGGGCGTCAACATCGGCGCGATGCTCGCCCCGATGCTCGCCGCGACGCTGCGCGGCAACGAGGCGAACCCGACCTGGAAACTCGTCTTCTTCGCCTGCGCTGCGATCACCGCCTTCAACTTCCTCCCCGCCTTCTTCCTTTACCGCGAACCGGAAACGACGGGGAAAGGGAAATCGTCGCTCACCGTCCTCAAAGAGACCGCCGGGAATCTCCTCCACGCCCGCGCGATGCTCTACTTCCTCCTCATCACCTCAGGCTTCTGGCTCCTGTTCAG
>CAYNMQ010000281.1:0-2409 GCA_964398245.1 uncultured Spirochaetales bacterium
GCCAAAGGGATTGCCGCGACCATAACGGCGGTCGGCGCCTGAAGCACCGCGGGACCGCTTATTCAGGACGCGTGATGTCGGCGTTATACCCTATGGCATGTCGAGCCATGCCTACGGCGAAGGTGACCGCATTCTCGACACGAAGCACCGGCGTCCGGAAGGCGGCGTAGGCGACATGCGCCTTGTCGAAGAAGAACAGATCGGCCTCCCCGAATCCGCCTTCCGGTCCTATCCATAAATAAAGATCCTCCCCGGCGCAGAATTGCCCGTGCGCGGCCTCGACGGCGGCCTCGGGATGAAAGACTATGTGGCGTCCCGGACGACGGATGATGACCTCGCGCCCCACCGCCCGGATATCGGGGATGAAGCGGCGCCTGCTCTGTGACGCCGCCGACTCGATGATCTGTTCTATGCGCTGAAGCCGCTTTACCGAGATGTTCTCCGTCACATTACTGCGAGACGCATGAAAGAGCAGGAACCCGTGCGCGCCGGCCTCGACCCCGTTGCGGATCGCCTCCTCAAGCCGCTGCCAGTCGAAGGCGGCGATCACGGCGAAGATCCGCGGTCCACGGTAGGAGACATCGTAACGGGCACGGATCTCGAACCGGCCTTCCCGCCGTTTCAGGTCGACAATCCGCGTCTCGTACACCGTGCTTTCGTGGAAAAAAAAGACCGGCTCGTCCCGATCGAGACGACGCACCTTGAAAAGATAGTGAGCATCGTCCTCCGAGACCTCGACGAAGCGGTCATCCACCAGAGAGAGTTGGCGGCGCGCGAGATAGATCATATCACGAATGACGCACGATGAACTTCATCAGCTCTTTCTGCTGCGCTTCCCCCTCAAAAAGGAAAACGACGCCGACCCCGACGATCTTGCGTGAATCGTTGGGATGCGGGATATGGCGCACCACCCGCGCTTTCAGGATGAACTGCTTACGCACCGAGCGATCCTCGAGGATAATGACGATATCCTCGCCTATCTTGAGCGGCTCGGTGGTTTCCAGCGACATGCCGCCGAGGCTGATGTCGCGCATCTTGAGATTGGAGACCTGATCATTGATGAACACCTCGACGGGCACCGACAGGGCGAGACGCGGCTGGCTCCGTTTCTCGGCGGCCTTCTTCTGCTTCGTGCTCCCGGCGGTCGATTCCTTTTTGCGCAGTATCTCGGCGATGTCGTGGCGGACCCTGATGTAGTTGCCGCCGACCATGAGAAGGCTGAGATCGGAAAGCTCGCTCTGCTCCTTGATGATGCGCTCTTCCACCAGATCGTAGCTCTTCTGGTCGAGCTTTATCCCTATGCCGGCCGGCATCACTTTGCCGGGCAGTTTTATCTCCCGCGGACGCTTCCATGAGACGACGCCGCGCAGGGAGAACTTCTCTTCCGATCCTTCCGCTTCCTTCTTTCGTTCCTTCGTCTCATCATACACGAGGAAAACGAGTTCTATGGGGCCGCCGACCTTGATGGCGTCGTAATCGGGGAGAAGCGTCAAGTTCACAAAGATATCATGCGCCGGCCCGATGGGAAAGTACTGCTCGCGGATCGCCCGCCGCGTTGCCTCGATCTGAACGGTGATCATGCGAACAACGCCTCCGTAAATTCGTTTGCATCGAACGGCTTCAAGTCGGCCACCGTTTCTCCTATGCCCGTAAAGTAGATCGGGATCGAGATCTCGCGCGCGATACCGACCAACGCTCCTCCTTTCGCCGTGCCGTCTAGTTTGACGACGACGATTCCGGTGATGCCGACCGCTTCCCCGAATTCTCTTGCCTGCGACACCGCATCTTGCCCGTTGTTGGCGTCAATGACGAGAAGCACCTCGTGAGGCGCCCCTTCGATCGCTTTTCCAACGACTCGATGTATCTTGCGCAGTTCCTCCATAAGGTTCACCCGATTCTGCAAACGCCCCGCCGTGTCTATGAGGACCACATCGAACTTGTCCGACACCGCCTTCGAAACGCCCCGATAGGCGACCGCGGCAGGATCGGCCCCCTCTCGTTCGGCGGCAACCACTTCGACACCCGCGCGGTCTCCCCACACGGCGAGTTGCTCCGTCGCAGCCGCACGGAAGGTGTCGGCGGCGACGATAAGGACGCGGTGCCCTTGGGCAGAAAACCGCGCCGCAAGTTTTCCCATGGTGGTAGTCTTTCCGGCACCATTCACCCCAACCATGAGAATGACGAATGGTCTTTTTTCTCCGATGGCGAATTCCCGTTCGGCCTTCTTGAGTATATTCCCGATACGCTCTTTCAGAAACGAACGCATCACCTCTCCATCGGCAAGCGCCGTTCGATTGGCGCGCAATTCTGCGATCAACGAGGTTACCGTCGCAACGCCGACATCGGCATTGTAAAGAACCTCCTCTATCTCCTCTATCGTTGCGTCGGATATCGTCGAGGTACGAAAAA
>CAYNMQ010000282.1:0-2407 GCA_964398245.1 uncultured Spirochaetales bacterium
CTCGGTGTCATCAAGGGTGATCGTATCGATGTGCAGATCCTCGCCGCCGAGGTTCTCTACGAGGAAGTCATAGGTCGGAGTGTCGATCGCGATACGGGCATTTCCGAAGTCAAATACCGCGCCGTTACTCGGATAGACGGTGTCGTTCTGTGAAATGACCATCTCGGCAGGCCCGGCGAGTTGGTCCTCGTCGGTCAGCAGTTCGTCGCCGGCGATCGTGTCGCTTAGTTCGTCGCTGAGTTCATCGGGCTCGACGATATCTTCGTCCGGTTCGGCGCTGTCTTCGTCGTTAACGCCGCATTCGACGGTGTGCCAACCGAGACCGTCCAGCGTGTCGAGGGGGTAGCCGTCCCATTCATCCGCCGGGGCGAAGGCATCGGAGCCGTCGGTGTCGCCCTCGGTGATGCCGCATTTCCGGCGCAGGGTGTGATTAGCGGTGGTGACATCGCCGGTGCCCCACTCGGTGCCGGGGTTGAATCCGATCTGCCCGAAGACATCGAGCGTCGTGCCGTTGCAGATCAGTTCCAGCGCGTCGTTCCCATTGAATCCCGGCTTGTAGAGGAGGTCGCAGTTGGTCTTGTCGGAGAAATTGGTGTGGCAGACGACGAATACCTCCCCGGTGGCCAGAGAGGCATCCCCGAGGGCTATCGTCGGATCGGCCGTGGTGGCGCCGTCCTTGTAGACCCGCACTTCGCAGAAATTCAGGTCGATCGCCGAGGAAGAGGCATTGTATATCTCAAAGCCCTTGTCGTTGCCGCTTCCGTGGACATATTCGCTGAAAAACAGACCGGATATCGGTTCGATCGCATCTTCATCGGTCATGATGTCATCGGTCACGATATCGTCGGTCGTGATGTCATCGGTGACGATGCTGTCGGTCAGGGTGTCGTCGGTGACCGGGTCATCCTCGTCGACCGGCGGGACCGTATCGTCGTCCGAGGGGGCGCCGTCATCCTTGACGCCGTCTTTGTCGCCGGGCAGATCGGCGTCGGTCTTGGTGTCGGTGATGACCGGTTCGTCCTCGTCGACCAAGTCGTCGCTGAACATGTCCTCGTCGATCAGGGCGTCGCTCGCAACGCCGTCGGTGTCATGTTTGTCGCCGGACGAGGAGTCACAGGCGGCAAAGAGAAAAAGTGTGCCGATGATCAGGATAAGGTCTTTCTTCATGATACTTGCTCCTTGCGTTCTTCCGTTGATATGGTGATGAAATGACACATGTACGCTCCTTTCCAAAAGGGAGGCGCGGACCTTTCGGCACCGTACCCTGTCGGCCCGTTCCCATACCTTTCCGGCTTCAGGGGTCTCGGGCTCGGAGTCTGGGCCAATCTACCCGATAATGGAGAATAATCAAGTTTTTACCAGCGGTTCTCTTAACCTATTCTTCGGCGAGGAACGGGTAATCGTAGGCCCGAGGCGGTGTGAAGCATTCCTTGATCGTCCGGGGGCTGGTCCAGCGGATAAGGTTGAGAAAACTGCCCGCCTTGTCGTTGGTGCCGGAGGCGCGGGCGCCGCCGAACGGTTGGTGCCCGACCATCGCGCCGGTCGGCTTGTTATTGATGTAGAAGTTGCCCGCCGCATTGGGAAGAGCATCGCTCAATTTGTTGATCACATACCGATCCGTCGCGAAGATCGCGCCGGTCAGCGCATAGGGAGAGGTCGAATCGACCAGTTCAAGGGTCTCGTCAAGTTTCCCGTCGTCGTACACGAACACGGTGACCACCGGCGCGAAGATCTCCTCCTCCATCGTTATAAAACGCGGTGTCTTGGCCTCGATGATGGTCGGCTGAATGAAATAGCCTTTCGATTTGTCGCCGGTGCCGCCGGTGACGATCTCCGCATCGGGCGATTTGCGAGCGATATCGATATATCGCAGGGTATTGTCGAAACTCGCCTCGTCGATGACCGCGTTCATGAAGTTGCGGAAATCTCGGACATCGCCCACGGTGATGGTCGCGACCGCAGAGATCAGGCGATCCTTTACCTCTTTCCAGCGGGAACGCGGCACATAGACACGGGAACAGGCGGAGCATTTCTGCCCCTGATACTCGAATCCCGATCGGATAACGGCGCTTGTCACCTCTTCGACATCCGCCGAATTGTGCATGAAGATGAAATCTTTGCCGCCCGTTTCGCCGACCAGCCGCGGGTAGATGCGATACTTGCCGAGGTTCTCGCCGACTTTTTTCCACATCGAGTTGAACACGCCGGTCGATCCGGTGAAATGTATCCCGGCGAGCACCGGATCGTCGAGCACGATGCCCGATATCATCGCGCCACTCCCCGGCACGAAATTGATGATGCCGTCGGGAAGCCCCGCCTCTTTGTAGAGTTGCATGAGATAGTAATTGGACAGGAGCGAAGTGGATGCCGGTTTCCACACGCCGGTGTTTCCCATGATGGCGGGGGC
>CAYNMQ010000283.1:0-2397 GCA_964398245.1 uncultured Spirochaetales bacterium
ACACCGAGATACAGACACTCCTCAACAGCGGCCTGCGCCAATTCAACTTTGCGGTGGCGCCGACCGCCCCCAACGGCTTCCTGACCGACATGGGGAAGGTAGCGACCGACTATGCCGAGGTGATAGTGAGGTATTCGATCCAGTAGGGCGTTCTTTCGGGGACGAACTTACGACGGATCCACGCACTCGTAGTCGAAGGCGATCTGGCCGACGGTCGGCGAGACGCCGACCACTTTGGAGTAGAGGCGCACCTCGAGTTCGATGTAGTGCCCCTGCGGCAGGGTGTCGGGGATATCCTTCGGCGAGATGTCGCTCGGCACCTCGACGAGTATCTGCCACGGCTGGAAGGGAAGTTCGCTCTCCTTGTCGCTCGTGCGGGCCCGGATGATGACGCGGGTGTCCTGCGGGACATTCGCCTCCCAGTAGATCTTCTCCCAATCGGTCGAGAGCGAGGAGGCGCAGACTTCGAAGGTGTGGCGGAACCATCCCTCCTTCGAGGCGAACTTCTTGAGGTTGTAGCCGAGCATGTCGCTGTAGACATAGGGGCCGTTGCCGACCGGGATGATCTTCTTCTCCGCCTCGACGACCGAGGGCATCGCGCCGCTCCGGTCGACCTTGAGGTAGGTGACATAGCCCTGTCCGCCGCCGCAGCGCGACATGCCCCAGACATCGCCCTTGAAGTCAACGCCGACGCCGGTCCCTTGGAACGGGGTGACCGTGCCGTCGCCGAGGTAGTAGGGGCCATGCACCGAGGCCGGATCGGGGTAGGTGTACCCGTCAATCATGACGATGCGCGAACCGAGGCCGTCCTGCTCTTCGGTCGAGATAGCCCAGATGTAGCCGTCGTCGTCGGCGGCGATGCCGCGGAAGCCGTGGGTGAAGCCCACCTTGAGCGGGGTCCAGGTCCCCTGATCGGCGTTCGGCGAACTGTCGGGGGTGTAGCGGTGGACATAGCCGTCGGTGAACGAGGTTATCCAGATGTTGCTCCAGCGGTCTATCGCGATGCCGTAGTAGCCGGCGAAGCCTTCGTAGGAGGGAATGTCGGTCACATAGTGGATCTTTTCGGAGGGATCGTAGATGTCGAACCAGGCGAGGCCGCCGGTGACCGGCGTCTGCCATTCGGGGATGTAGCGGCACGAGACCCAGTTGCGGCCGTATTTGTCGAGCACATAGCCGTAGGGACGGCAGGTCTGGTCAACTTCGCTCACCATCGAGAAGACATTCATGATGTCGCCGGTGTTGCCGTTAAGTCGGTAAGAGTAGGGGTCGCCGAGGTAGCACCCGATCATGACATGGCCGGTGTACTCGAAATTCGATCCGGTCTCGGGGGTCGCCGCGACGCCGCGGATGCCGTTGCAGGCGTAGGGTGAGTTGAGGTCGCTCGGGTCGAACCAGCGCACCCAGACGACGCACTCGTCGGTCGAGCGGCCGTCGGGGCCGCGCGGCAGGATGTCGTTTGGACCGGTCGAGGTCTGGATGATGTTGTCGCCGTTGCGGTCAACGCAGAAATCGAGGTGACCGGCGATCTTGGTCACTGTGCCGTCGCCGCGCGCGCCGACGATCATGTTACCAGCGAGGTCGACGCTCGTGCGCGACGGGTCAGACGCCGCCGAAAGGCCGACATGGTAGCGGCCCACCTCGATCTTATCGAAGGTGTCTATCTTCGACATCGTGCCGTCCACCGAGTTGGGGACCCAGAGGTAGCGCAGGAGCGTCTGCACCGTCTCGGAGCCGTTGTCGAGTTCGAGTTCTCCGTTCTCGTTGACCTTGACATTGTCGGCGTTCGACGAGCCTTCGTCGTAGCCGTTCTCGGTGCCGGGGCCCATGCCGGCGTGCGGCGAGTCGCTGTCGGTGATGAGTATCTCGTCGCCATCGGGGACTTGCCCGTCATCGGGGAGTTGCGTCCCGTCGGTCGGTTGATCGCTGTCGCTCACCTCGTCGCCATCGGCGATGAGTCCGTCTCCCGTTTCGTCCGAGAGGTCGGGAAGACTTCCCTCGGTGTCGGAAACGACGATGTCGGTGTCACCGCCGCCGTTCAGTTGGTCGTCGTCATCGCCCGGTCCTTTGCTCTTTCCGCTCGAGCAGGCGAGCGCGACCATCCCCGCGGCGACCATCAGCGCCGCCCACATAAAAAGCATTCGTTTCATGGTACCTCCCTACCAAAAAGGAATGAGAACAGAACGCACTATAACGCACGGGTCGTTTTTGACAAGGGTTTTTTTTGAGCGAGAAAGAAGAGGGACAGCGGGTGTCACTCTGTTTGACTACACTAACGGGGCGGAAAGGGGTGGTCGGAGCGAAAAACGATGAGTTGTTTTTACTTTTTTGACGCGGAAATTGAAAGATAGTGTAACATCGTTTCTGTAAATTTGGTTTTGAGCCGGAGGGGCAAGAATT
>CAYNMQ010000284.1:0-2393 GCA_964398245.1 uncultured Spirochaetales bacterium
ATCGGGGACTCGACGAAGTAGGTGACGCGGAGGATGATGTTCACCGGATTGGTGTTCATCTTCTCGACCTCGGTCGCCGTGATGAATTCGGCGGTGTCGTCTTTCGATCGCGCCACGAAGGCATAAGCGGTCACCGTTGGGCTCTCTTGGACATTGAAATGATAGGAGAGGGACGATTTCGGGATCGCGTCTTCGCAGGAACCCTCGAAGGCGACATTCATGCCGACAAGGTGTGCGTTGCACTCGTCAGGGTAGGTGAGCCCGTCGCATCCGCACACCGGTTCGCCCGGGGCGGCCATGGCGCAGGCGTCGGGACGCTTCTCGCAGACGCCGCTTCCCTTGTCGCAGACGCCGGTGTTCTTTCTGCAGAACTCATCATTTCCGCAATCGCCGTTCGAAAGGCAGACATCAGTTCCTTCACAGGCGCCCTCGTATTTGATGTTGACGCCATTCAGCGCCGCGAAGCAGGGGTGGTCATAGGTTATGTCGTCACATCCGCAGACGAGCATGGGGGAACCGATCCCGTCGCAACTCGTCCTCAGCAGGTCACATCGCCCTTTGTCGTCCTTATTGCAGGAGCCGACCGGTTTGGCGCAGTACTCGGTCTCGGTACACTGTTTGTCGTCGGTGCAGGAGAGCATCGAGCCGCACGGGCCGGAGTGGGCAACGCCGCTTCCGACGACGCGCGCCGCACATTCGTTCTGATGGGTGATGCCGTCACAGCCGCATACCGGATCGCTCACCGGCGGACACTCATTGTCAGGGTAGGGGTGGCATGTCCCTTGTCCGCCGCAGAGGCCTACTGGCGGCAGGCAGAATGTCCCCTCTCCGCAGTCGGTGGTGTCGAGACACGAGGCGCCCGGTTCGCAGACGCCGTCGTAGGAGACATTGTGGCCGCCGCGGTGCGCCTCACACTCATTGGGGTAGGTGAGACCGTCGCAGCCGCACACCGGTGCGGAGACCATGTCGCAGGCGGACGGCATCATGGCGCAGACGCCGGGACCGGCGCAGGCGCCGACATTGCGGCGGCAAAAGAGCCCTTCGGAACAGTCCCAATGCTCGATGCACACCGAATCTATCGTGTCGGTGTCGGGGCGGACGGTGTCTTTGTCGAGTGGCGGCTCGGTATCGGAAGGCTCTTCGTCGGAAGCAAGGTCGTCGGAAAAGTCTGAGGCAGCACTGTCGTTTTCGGATATGGCCGGATCGCCATCCACAGTTGTCGTATCGGTGCCGCCGGGAAGGTGTGTCGTGTTGTCGGCGCATGCGGAGATCAGTAAGACAACGAAAAACAGCGCAAGGACGAAGCATCTCTTGGTCATGTCAACCCCCCTTTCATTGGATACCTCTTGGAATCAGTATCCTCTTTTCATAAGTAAAATCAAGGAGGAGAAAAGAAGGTTCTTATTCAGAGCTAGGGAGTCGTCGTGATCCGTTGGTAATAAGCGCTGCTCGGAGATTGGGTCGAAGTGTAACTGATGGAGGAGGGGGCGCTGGTCACCGAGTCCAGGACCATGCCGCTTTCCCATGCGCCGAAAGCGGTGTGGTAGGCGGTCGCCGAGGTGTCGGCGGCGTAGCCTATCGTGACGCTCGAACCCCACCACGCGCCGATGAAATAGTAGGTTCCCGGTTGTAAGACCACCGCAAGCGGTCCGGAGCTCTTGAACCCTGCACCTGACGAAACGCTTTGAGGGGCGCTTGCCAACGGGTAGTAGGTGCCGTCCAGAGTGCTCGACTCGTACACCACGAAATTGACCGTCGCCGTGCTGACAGGGTTGAGATACATCTCTATCTCGGTCAGGGTCCTCGCCGTGTCGCAGGAGTAATAATTGCCGCGCATACGACCCGTGCCGCCGGTGTAGACGAACCCCGTGTTGCCGACCGTATCGACGGTCGGTGTCGGCTCGTTGCCCTTCGCCGCACAGTCGTTCACCCAAGTCACGCCGCCGACCAGCGTGCCGTTGAGAAGGTTGGGGCTCTGGTCATAAGCGGTTGAGCCGCTTCCCTCTTCGAAGTGCCAGAGGCCGATGGTGTCCGCGTCACTCGGGAGGCGTTTTGCGGGAGTAAAGGAGGAGGTGTAGCGCGCCGTGTTCGAGATGCGTATCTCGTCTATGAGGCCGTGGAAATAACTCGGCGTGCCCGATCTGCGTGAACCGAAGTAAAGATTCTCGGTCATCGCCCGGGGGTCGGAGGCGGTGGCGCTGGTGCCGGAAACGCCGTCGAGGAACACGCTCAAGGTGGTGCCGCTTTTCACGAAGGCGACATGATACCATTGTCCCACGGAAGGTGTCGAAGAGGCGTATGCCGAGTAGGCTTGGTAACTTGCATTGTATAGTCCGCCGTAGGGAAGGTCCCCGTCGCTTCCATACAGGTAGTAGGCAGGATATGTGGTCGTG
>CAYNMQ010000285.1:0-2355 GCA_964398245.1 uncultured Spirochaetales bacterium
ACCTTCTGGACATCGAGCGGCGTCACCGAAAGCCGCAGGTTGCTCCGTCCCGCCTTTTCTCCCCAGAACACGAGCCGCGCGTTCCTTTCCTCGGAGAAGAACAACGAAAAGAACTCCTCCAGCGCCATGAGCCGTCGGACCACCCCGCGCATCTCGGTCAGAAGCGACAGCAGGGTGTCCTCCTCTCGCGAGCGTTTCAGCGGGTCGTCGCTCACCGACTCGGCGGCCTTCTCGGTGATAGGATCCAACCGCTCGACGAGCGACGAGAGGAACAGGCGCACCCGGCCGAACACCTCTTTGAGCGTCGCACGCGACGCCGGATCGTCGAACGAAAGGTAGGTCTCTTTCTCCTCCTTGAAACAGCCGAGACATTCCGGCACGAAGGAGTGGATGTAGAACGGGATGAACGCCGTTATCTCGCGCGCTATCTTTTCGACATTCTGTCGCTCGGGAGCGACCGCATATTGTTCGATGAACCGCGAAAGAAGCCCCGTTCCGCGCTCGTTATGGAACAGGCGGCGCAAAAGACGCAGGATGCCCGAAAGACTCACCGTCTCGCCGAGGAAACTCACCGCCGCCTTGAAAAGGTTGTGCGCCTCGTCCACGACGAGGATGTCGTAGGGAGGGATGATGCCGGCGCCGTGCTCCTCCTCCATGCGAAGCGCCACATCGGCCATGAGGAGGTGGTGGTTGACGAGTATGATCTTCGCGAAGTTCGCCGCGCGCCGCGACTTGTAGAAGAAACACTGCGGGAAGAAGCGGCACCGCGCCCGCTCGCAGGCATGCTCGTCGGAACACAGCTCTCCCCACAGGTCGCCGTCTATCGCACTGCTCAGCGCGCTCTTGGACCCATCGTGGGGCAGAGCGATCCACGCGGCGATCTCGCCGATCGCCGCACCCGTCGCCGCAGGATCCTTTCCCTCGAAGGGGAGATCGAGCGTACCCTGCCGGAACAGATCGAACTTGCGGAGACAGAGATAGTTCTGACGCCCCTTGAGCACCGCGACCGGAACCTGTCCGAAGCCGAGGTGCTCTTTGAGGAACGGGATGTCCTTCTCGGCCAATTGCTCCTCGAGCGCGATCGTCGAAGTGCTGATGACCGCCTTGCTCCCTTCGTTCCGAGTCACAAAGAACAGTATCGGCACGAGATAGCCGAAACTCTTGCCGGTCCCCGTCCCCGCCTCGACGACGAGCAGATTCCCGCCGTTGACCGCTTCGGCGGCCGCGCGCGCCATGTCGCGCTGAGGAGGACGGAACTCGAAATCGCGGTATCGTTGTTTGAGGATGCCGTCGGAAGCGAAGACGGCGTCCACCTCGGAGATCGGGACCTCACGGATCTCTTCGGTCTCAACGGGGATCCACCGGACGATGGGAAAGATGCGGGTGACCGCATTGTCGACGATATAGGAGCCGATGCGGCGCTCCGCCGCATCGGAAGCGACCGCGATGTCGGCCTCGGAAGGACGGATGTCGCCCGAGGGATGGTTATGAATGAGCACATCGCCCGGACGCGCCGCCTTGAGCACCGCGGGAACGGCGCTGTCGGTGCCGCGGCCGAACAGGGTCACCTCATAGACGAAGCCGTCCTCGTTCACCTTGCCGACGACAAGGATCTCGTTGCCGCCGTTCGACGCGATATGGTGTCGAAGAAGATCGCTCGCCGAGGGAAGGAGGAAGTCCTCGGGCGAGAGGGAGGACATCCGGGGAACTGCTTAGTTAGGAATTGACGCGCTGGAGAAGGTCCTTGCCGGCCTTGAAGAACGGCAACCGCTTGCTGCCGATGCGGATCTTTTCGCCGGTGCGCGGGTTGCGCCCTTCGTACTCGCCGTAGTGGCGAACGACGAAACTGCCGAAACCGCGGATCTCGACGCGCTCTTCCTTGCGCATCGCGTCGATCATGGCGTCCACCATCAGATTCACGAACTGTTCGGCGGTCCGTTTCGAGAGCTTCGCGTGATCGGCAATCACATTGATCAGGTCCGACTTGTTCATCCACTCCTCCGCTATGTCACTCTTTCGAAAGAACGGCGCTGTTATTACCCGCTTTCATCTCTTTTGCAAGTATTTTTTGAACCTTTTGCGTTTCCGCCACGCTGAACGAGTAAAGCACCCCCATGTCGGAAAGAAAATAAAACGACGCGCCGTCCCACGCCGCTCCCCCGGAGATCCCCTGCGGAACAGGCACCGCGGCAAGCCGACGGGAGAGCGTCTTGTCATAGAGACTGACCACACCGCCCGATTCGGTGAAAAGGACATATTCATCGGCCGGCGTGTAACCGGTCACGAAAGAATCGCTCCGTAACACCTCACGCCCCATGCTCCCGTCGTTTCCGATGAGCAAGACGCCGCCCTCGC
>CAYNMQ010000286.1:0-2335 GCA_964398245.1 uncultured Spirochaetales bacterium
ATCGCGGCATACTCGAAGTCCCAGTTCTCGGCAGCGCGGCGCATCTCTGCCTCGAGTTCCCCGATGCGACGGTAGATATCCTTGCGGGAGAGCTTCGTCTGCACTTTCTTCCCCTTCCCCGGCACATGCGTCTCGATATCGAGTATCGCCTTGTTCGCGATGCTGCGCGGCGTGATGCCGTGCGCCGCATTGAACTCCTCCTGAATGCGGCGGCGGCGGCGCGTCTCGTCTATCGCCTTCTTCATCCCTTCGGTCACGGTATCGCCGAAAAGAATGGCCCGTCCCCGCTCGTTGCGCGCGGCGCGGCCGATGGTCTGAATGAGCGAATCGCCGCTCCGCAGGAATCCCTCCTTGTCGGCATCGAGTATGCCGACGAGCGACACTTCGGGGATGTCGAGCCCTTCGCGCAGGAGGTTCACCCCGACGAGCACATCGAACAGGTTGCGCCGCAGGTCCATGACGATCTTGAGTCGTTCCATCGCATCGATGTCGCTGTGGAGGTAGCGCGCCCGGACACCCCGTTCGTTCAAGAAATCGGTCAAGTCCTCGGCCATCTTCTTGGTGAGCGCCGTCACGAGCACCTTGCCGCCGGCGCGCGTTTCCCTGACGATCTCGTCGAATAGGCGCGGCACCTCCTCGCGGGCCGGCAGGACATCGAGCGCCGGGTCAAGCAGGCCGGTGGGGCGGTTGATGAGTTCGGTCACCTGTTCGACCTGTTCGATCTCATAACGCGCCGGTGTTGCCGAGACGAAGAGTACGCGGTCCCAACGCTCCCGGAACTCGTCGAAGTTGAGCGGCCGATTGTCGAGCGCCGACGGCAGGCGGAAACCATACTCGACGAGCACCTCCTTGCGCGCCCGGTCGCCGTTGAACATGCCCCGCACCTGCGGCAGGGTGACATGGCTTTCGTCCACGATGAGCAGGAACTCCTTACCGAAATAGTCCACGAGCGTCGGCGGCGGCTCGCCGGGACCGCGCCCGGTGAGGAAGCGCGAATAGTTCTCGATGCCGGAACAGAAACCGACCGACTCCATCATCGCGAGGTCGTTCTCGGTCCGCTCGCGGATCCGTTGCGCCTCGATGAGTTTGTTGCACGCCTTGAAATAAGCCTCTCGCTCCTCCATCTCGGCCCGTATCGCGGCGATCGCCCGCGCCATCGTCTCCTTCTCGGCGACATAGTGGCTCTTCGGATAGACCTTGACCGCGTCGAGCGACCGTATCTTCCGTTTTTCGAGCGGATCGACGATAAGTATCTCCTCGATGATGTCGCCGAAATATTCGATGCGCACGAGATGATCCTCCTCGGAAGCGGGGTGTATCTCGACGATGTCACCGCTCACCCGGAACTTGCCGCGTGAAAGATCGAATTGCGTTCGTTCGTACTGGATGTCGGCCAGTTGCCGGCACAGACGCTCCATCGGCAGGTCCATCCCCCGCCCGAGTTCCACCGACAGTTCACGGTAGGCCTCGGGACTGCCGATGCCGTAAATGCATGACACCGACGCGACGATGACACAGTCGTTTCCTTCGAGCAGTTGGCTTGTCGCATAGTGACGGAGACGGTCAATATCGTCGTTGCGTGACGAGTCTTTCTCGATATAGGTGTCGGTCGTCGGGATGTAGGCCTCAGGTTGATAGTAGTCGTAGTAACTGATGAAGTAGCCGACGCGGTTCTCGGGGAAGAACTGCTTGAATTCACCGTAGAGTTGCCCCGCGAGTGTCTTGTTGTGAGCGAGCACGAGCGTCGGCAGACCAAGTTCCTTGATAAGGTGCGCCATCACGAAGGTCTTGCCGGTGCCGGTCGCCCCGAGGAGCAGCTCGCGCTTCGAGCCGTTCTGAAAACGCTCGGCGAGGTGCCGTATCGCCTTCGGCTGGTCGCCGGCCGGCGAGAACGGCGCTCTGAGGTGGAAATCGGCTTTACGCATGAAACCTCCGGTCGTGAGGCCTTTATACCCGACAAACATACAAAGACAAGTCTCTGTTGACCTTTCCTCATATCGGAGTATAGCGCACCGGAAGAGACCTTGACGGAGGCGTTCCATGAACAGCGCGGTACTTCTTGCGATCGCGGCGGGATGGCTTCTCTTCGCCTACCGCTGGTACGGCAAAAGGACGATAGAACGACAACTTACCGAACCGCTCGACGAGACGGCGACACCGGCCATCGCGAAGAACGACGGCGTTGACTACTGCCCCGCCCATCCCATGGTCCTCTTCGGCCACCACTTCTCTTCGATAGCAGGTGCCGGTCCCATCGTCGGCCCCATCATCGCGGCGGCGGCCTTCGGCTGGGGTCCGGCGCTACTATGGCCGCTTCTCGGCGGCCTCTTCATAG
>CAYNMQ010000287.1:0-2313 GCA_964398245.1 uncultured Spirochaetales bacterium
GGGCGCGTTGGGGATGGTGGTAAAGCCGCCGGCATAGTTCGGGCGGCGGTCGTAGAAGACGACTATCTCGTACTGGACCCCCGTCTCCTTGGGATTCACGATGTGACCGGTCACGATGGGGACCGGAACGATCCGGACATCCTGCTGCTGCGAGATGTCGCCGTCGCCGTTGGCATCGAACTGCACGAAATTGTACTGTTCGTAGGGCGGTGAGGTGAGGAAGGAGTAGTAGGAGCGGATCCCTTCGGTGAAGTTGAAGGGGGTCGGATTGTCACGCATCGCCATGAGACGGGTGAGGGCCCACCCGCTGTTCTCCTTGGTGACGCGGAAGAGGGTGCCCGTCACATCGAGGAAATAGAGCATCTCGGTGTCGCCCGTCCCGTCTCTCGCAATCATTGGACCGCGCGTGCTCACCGCGACCGCCTCGGCAGCCACCGAAGCAACGAGCCAGTTGTCGAACGCATCGCAGGCGGCATCGGTGTCGCCGGTGGGACACGCGGTGAATTCCTCGACGAAAAGGCCGGAGCCGGCATCGTAGCGCCAGATGTGTATCTTCGCTCCCTTGGAAGGCGTCGGGCAGGAGGGCACATCGGAGTCGAATCAGGGATCGTAGCCGCCGCCGAAGGCCATGTAATAAGTGCCGCCCATCTTGAAGATGGTCGGCTTCGACCACGATTGACCCGAGAGTTGGATGTGCTGGACGAATGAGGGGGCGTCCTTGGTCGAGATGTTCACGATGGTGTAGTAGGAGTTCTGCGCGTTGTGCGTCTCGGAATCCTCGAGCGGGATGCCGCGCCGGTAGCCGAGTATCAGATAGGCGGTCTCGCCGCAGTTGATTGCCCCGTCGTAGGGCTCGACGGCGACGCCGCCCTCCGTGCAGGCGCCGTTATCTATGTGGAAGAGCGACAGCGGACCGTCGAGCGTCGAGTTGAACATCACCGTGTCAACGCCCTGACGGATGAAGCGCAGTTCGGGCATGATGACCGAAGGCATATAGGCCCACTGTTCCTTACATCCGTTCGCCCAGACATTGGTGCAGGTGCCGTCACTGTCGTGCTGTAGGCAGCAGACACCGTTCTCATCGCGTTCGCCGCCGTCAAAGGAATGGAGGAGCCCGTCGTTGGCCGCCATGAAGATGCGGAGCCCCGTGACCTTGTCGGTCCCGGTGTACGCGCCGTAGTACACGCCGAGCGGCTTGGAATGGAAAGCGGCGCCGAGGATGCTGTAGGGGATGGTGATCGTGTCCGGCGGATTGGAGGCGGTAGCGGGGAAGGGGTCCACCATGACCAGCGGGTCGAGGTCGGTTCTCCGTTCGATGTAGTCCTTGTCGCCGTCGTGGTCCTGCGAGTCGTAGCCGTATACATAGTCGAGTATCGCGATGACATCGGGTTCGGAAGTGACACCGAAATCGCTGCGGAGCAGGAGCGGCTGAGCATTGCCGTCGGTCTGGAGGTTGCGGAGTGTTCCGCCCTTGTCGTAGTAGATGGTGCGTCCCGTGTTGGTGCGGTAGCATGGTTGGCCGCCGCACGATTGCAATTGGCGCGCGAGGTTCGCCGCCGCGCCCCCCGAGAGGACCTTGTTGAACTCGGTGACGCTGTCGGCATTGTCTCCGCTCACCGCGTCGGCGCTCGCATTGAGGCAGTCGTCGCGCAGGTCGTCGTTCTTGAACTTCTTGATGACGCAGGTGTCGCCGCCGCCGCCCGGCGTGAGATCTTCGGTGAGGACGCACTCTTTCCCCGGCTCACCCCATAAATAGTATTTTTTGAGGTTGCCGAACCAGAAGCGGCTCGCCTTCTGCGTTATGGGGACGATGCTCGACATGAAGATGACATTGTTCATGGCCGATTGATTGGGACCGAGCGGATTTATCGGGGAGGACGACCAGTGCGGCTTGCCGACGGCGCGCGTCCCCTCGTAGGTCTGCGCGAAGGAGTTGAAGAGTTGCGCCAAGTTCACGAAGGTGCCGTCCGCCGGGTTGGGATTCGCCTCGGCGGTGAGGCCGTAGTACTGGCCGCCGCCGTTCGTCGCCGCCGTCCGCATGGTCGCGTCGGCGTCGAGGTAGCCCGAATCGCCGTTGAAAGAGGCATAGAGCGGCGCGAGCGCCCACCCGCCGATGCCGACGGTGTCTATCCGGTCGAGCACCGTGTTCCCCGAAGAGTCGGTGCTCTTTAGGCAGGGATCGGTATAAAGGCCGAAGCGATAGGTCGTCGGGTTACTCGCACGGCAGGCGGGGTCGGAATGGAAGGCGTCCTCGTTATGGGCGAATGCGGCGACCTGCGGCAACGAGGTCTTATACCAGTTCTCGACATAGTA
>CAYNMQ010000288.1:0-2306 GCA_964398245.1 uncultured Spirochaetales bacterium
GTCGGGGCAGGTGACATAGGTGTCGGGCATGAAGTTCATCTCGATGCGGATGAGGCCGCCCCCCTCACACCGCTCACAGCGGCCTCCTTTCACATTGAACGAGAAGCGTCCGGGCCGGTAGCCGCGCGCCCGCGCCTCGGGCAGTTGCGCGAACAGGTCGCGTATCGGGCCGAAGGCCTGCGTGTAGGTCGCCGGATTACTGCGCGGCGTCTGGCCGATGGGCGACTGGTCTATTTCGAGGAACTCGTCGAGATCGCCTTCGACGACGAACTTCTTGAGCGGCGCCGGTCTCCCTTCGAGCGCCGGCAGGAGCGTCTCCATGACGAGCGATGATTTGCCCGATCCCGAAACGCCGGTGACGACGCAGAGCACGCCGAGCGGAATATCAACATTGATGTTCTTGAGGTTATTGGCATGCGCGCCGCGTATCCGCATCCAGCCGGACGGCCTGCGCCGTTTGTCGGGCACCGGTATCGAAAGTTCGCCGGAGAGGTATCGTCCGGTAAGTGAACGCGGCTCGCGGGTGATACCCGCGACCGGTCCGGCGTAGATGAGTTCCCCGCCTTTGCGCCCCGCGCCGGGGCCGAGATCCGCGATGAAGTCGGCGGCAGAGATGATGTCGCGGTCGTGCTCGACGACGATGACATTGTTCCCCTGATCGCGCAGGCCGCGCAGTATCGAGACCAGCTTCTCGGTGTCGGCGGCGTGAAGCCCGATGGATGGCTCGTCGAGGACATAGGTGACGCCGGTGAGGGCACTGCCGATCTGGGTCGCGAGGTGGATGCGCTGCGCCTCGCCGCCCGAGAGGGTCGCCGTCTTGCGGTTGAGCGTGAGGTAGCCGAGTCCGACGCGGTCGAGGAAGCCGAGCCGCGCATATATCTCGGCCGCCGGTTTGCGGGCGATCTCCTTCTGGAAGTCGGTGAAGCCGAGTCTTTTTTCGTCGCCGAAGACCTTGGCGAGCTCCTCGACCGGAAGTTCACCCATCTCGTGGATGTTCATCCCGGCGATCGTCACGGCGAGCGCCTTGGGCTGGAGCCGTTTGCCGCCGCAGGCGTCGCAGACCCCCTCGACGAGATACTTGGCGAGCTCCTCGCGTATCATCTCGCTCGTGGTCTCGCGGTAGCGCCGCTCGAGCGCAGTGACGATCCCCTCGAACGGCCGCGTGAAGTCGTGCTTCATGTGCTCGGTCCTGACCGAGAACGATATCGGCTCGTCGTTGCCGTAGAGGATGAAGCGGCGTATCTGCTCGGAAAGTTTATTGAAGGGGGTCTTCCGGTCCACGCCGTAGTGGGCGAGCAGTTGATCGACCATCTGGGAGGTCATGTTCCACAGCGACGGTATCGCGCCGCGGGTCGGGGGCTTCGAGGGGTCGGTGACGATGAGTTTCTCGTCCATCCTCATGGTGAAGCCGAGGCCATTGCAGGCGGGGCAGGCACCGGCGGGACTGTTGAAGGAAAAGGTGCGCGGCTCTATCTCGTCGTAGTAGATGCCGCAGTAGGGACAGCCGAACTCTTCGCTGTAGAGTTTTTCGCGGCCGTCGCCGAAGCGGAGCACTATTTTGCCTTCCCCGACGCGGAGCGCCGTTTCGACCGAGGCGCGGATGCGGTTCGTGTCGGCTCCCTCGCGCATGACGAGGCGATCCACCACGACGCCGATGTCGTGTTTTTTCTGGCGGTCGAGTTTGGGAAGCGGTTCGTCGAGACGATATTCGGCGCCGTCCACGATGACGCGCAGGAATCCCTCGTTTCGCAGGTCGTCGAAGAGCTTCTCGTAGGTGCCCTTGCGCCCCGCGATGACCGGGGCGATGAGGTGCAGCTTCTCGCCAGTGAGACGCAGGATATCCTCGACGATGCGTGCGGCGGGCGTCTTTTCTATGACACGGCCACACTGGTGACAGTGGACGGTGCCGGCGCGGGCGAACAGCAGCCGCAGGTAGTCGTATATCTCGGTGGTCGTGCCGACGATGGAACGGGGGCTCTTGTTGAGGCCGCGCTGTTCTATGGCGATGCTGGGAGAGAGCCCTTCGATGTGCTCGACATCGGGCTTGGCGGCGAGTTCGAGGAACTGGCGCGCGTAACTCGAGAGCGACTCGACATAGCGGCGCTGGCCCTCGGCGTAAATGGTGTCGAAGGCGAGCGAGGTCTTGCCGGAACCCGAAACGCCGGTGATGACGACGATCCTCTCGTGCGGTATCTCGAGGTCGAATCCTTTGAGGTTGTGGTGGCGGCCCCCTTTGAGCACGATGGAACGGGACATGGTGACTCCGTTTGAGACGACTCTGTGAGGCTATCCTACGCCGGCGAGGA
>CAYNMQ010000289.1:0-2294 GCA_964398245.1 uncultured Spirochaetales bacterium
CCCCTACCCCTCAGCCTTCCGCCCCGCGATACCGGTTACCCTCACCCAATTCGAGCCCGAAACGGCCGACGACCCGCACAGCGCGTGGCAGTTCTCCTCGCCGCTCACCGACATCGGCCTTCTACCGGTCAAAGAGAACGAAAAAGATCGTCCCACGATATCAGGCACCGTGACCGACGCGGGAAGCGGCGCGCTCGTCGTCGCCGAGTGCGCGGTGCCCCCCTGCCCCTACGGCTACACCGACAAACAGGGGAACTTCACCATCTTCAATGTCGCCCCGGGCGAATACACCATCGCCGCCTACCGGAAAGGGCTCTACCGGGAACGCAAGAGCGTGACCGTCGCCTCGAGCGATGTGAAGGACATCACCCTCGCGCCGGTGCAGTTTGCCGGCGGCACGGTCACCGGATCGGTCAACATCGTGAACGCCCCCGGCGGATCGAAGACATCGGTGGTTCTCATTCCCGAAGCGACCTTCCACGAGACGCTGGTCGTGGGCATCATCGCCCCCGGCCTGCGCGCCCCCGAGCCACCAATTGCGCCGAATGTCACCGGCTCCTTCTCGATAGCCGGCGTTCCCGAAGGGCGTTATGTGGTGCTCGCCGCCTACGAGAACGACGGACTCGTCCGCGACCCCGACCCTTCGATCGGCGGAACGCAGATCGTTCACTTCGAGATATCGGCCACCGCAAGGAGCCAGGCCCTTGAATCCTTCATGGTGTGCGAGGCGGGCGCCCTGGTGAGACCGGGCGCCGACGGCCCCGAGTCGGTCACCGGCACCCCAACCTTCGAGTGGGCCGACGACTCGAGCGAGGATGCCTATACCCTCAAACTCTACAACACCTATGGCGACCTCGTGTGGGAAAAGAACCTCGATGGGGTAAGCGGTTTGGACACGGTTACCGTGACCTACGACGGCCCCGCACTCCAGAGCGGCATGTACTACCAGTGGAAGGCCACCTCGTTCCACAAAGGAGGCCCCATCTCGACCACCGAGGACCTCCTCGGTATCTTCTTTGTTGACTAATTGATTTTACTTGAGATTTCATCAATCTACCTCGATTCTTACCTTTTCGTCAATAAAGAACGGTTTTCCTACCTACTAAAAGGCCGTCCGTGAGTTGAAAAAGGAGGGTATCATGAACGCTCACCGTTTCCTGTATGTTATCATGGCGTTACTCGCGGCGCTCCTGTTCGGCGCCTGCGACAACACCACCGAAAAGCCGGCGACCGACAACGCGGCCCCCGACGACACCGGCGGGCTCGAGGTGACCGACGAAGGCGAATTCATCACCGCCGGCAACGCCTCCGGCGACAGCCGCTACGGCGGCGAAGAGGACACCGGCGCCCCCGAGGCGGGCAACAACGAGGACGACAACAAGGACGACGCGACCCGCGAGATCGTCGAGGCAGACATCTACAAGGTGCAGGGAGACATCCTCTGGGTGCTCAACCAGTACCGCGGCCTCGTGGCCATCGATGTCTCCGACCCGACGAACCTCAAGATCCTCGGCCGCTCCTCGTTCAAGGGCTTCCCGTTCGAGATGTATGTGCAGGAAGGACGCGCCTATGTCATGGTGACGAACCTCCGCTACAACCCCGCCGAGGTGGCTATCGCCGAGGACGGCTACTACGACTCCTCGCGCACCTTCTCCGAACTCATCGTCGTTGATGTGGACGACCCGGCAAAGCAGAAGATACTCGGCCGCTACATGATGGAAGGGACCATCATCGATTCACGGCAGGTGGGCGACATCATCTATGTCGCCTCGACCGAGAACCAGTACTACTGGTACTACTGCGACAGCGCCGAACAGCGCGGCAAGAACCAGATAACGCTCATGTCGCTCAACATCGCCGACCCCGCGAACATCTACAAGGCCGACGAGGAGCACCTCGACGGGACCGGCTACGCCCTCTATGTGACCGACCACAGCATCTATGTCGCCGAGACCAACTACACCTACTGGGAAGAGGGCTATTATACCGACGGCGTGCCGACCACCTACTTCGACATCAGCGACCCGGCAGGAAAGATCGAGAAGAGAGGGGTCATCAAGACGCGCGGCTACATCGGCGACCGCTGGAAGATGCACGAGAAGGACGGCGTCTTCTTCGCCGTCACCTCGACGAGTCAGTGGTCGAGCGGCGAGAACGCGGTCGAGGCCTTCGATGTGAGCGACCCGATGAAACCGACAAAAGTGGGCGAACTCACCTTCATCACCAACCAGCAACTCTATGGCGCGCGCTTCGACGGGAACCGTCTCTACGCCGTCACCTACTTCCGGCAGGAC
>CAYNMQ010000290.1:0-2285 GCA_964398245.1 uncultured Spirochaetales bacterium
GTCTTCCAGATGCCCGGCGAGTACTACCTCTTCCCCGAGGGGAAGGACGGCTTCTTGTCGGCGACGGTGTCTTCCCCGTCTATGTCTATCACGACGAGTCGTACGAGCACCTCGTCGTCCTCTTCTTTCACAAGGAAGAGCGCCGCATAATCGAATTCGGCGTCGCCTGCCTCCTCGTACCAGCACTCGGTCTTGCTGCCGCACTTCTTGAGTTTATCAAGGAGCTTCGGCTTGACATCGTTATAAGAGACATAGTCGTACTTCTTTTTGAAAACGGTCTCTATCTCCTTGACGATCTTCCGTTCGTTGCCTACGTCCTTTATGATGGGCTCCATGAGCAGGACCTTCTTTGCGAACAACGGAACGGCGAAGAGTAGACACAGCGCAACGATCAACAACCTTTTCACAGTCGCTCCTCCTGCCAGAGACTTCTCAAAATGTCTCATCCATTTAATATAAAGAACGCCCTTTTTCAAGTTTTTGACAATTCTTTTCGTTATTTTTTTTGTACGGTGACGCACGGGCCGGTCGGAACGCGCGTATGCCGTGCCTTGGCACAGCGGTATCGAAAGGTGCCACAGTGTCGATGTGCCCATAAATTGTTGACACTCCCGACGCTTCCCGCTATAAGGAGCCCGTTTATCGTTTGAGTCGGAGGTTCTTCGTATGTCGTATCTCAAATCGCGCGGCTTCAGACCGAGGAAACCAGAGAAAGAGGACAAGCATCCCGGAGGACCGGACGCTTTTCAGGAACAGGGACAGCGTCTGGTGGATCAGGTCGCCTCTCATCCCTATTTCATCATAGGCACGGTCGCCTTCGTCATCGTCGCGGTCGTTCTTTCGATCGCTGTTTCCAACTGGCTGCGCGAACGACGCGAGGCCAAGGCGATGCTTTTCGCCGAAGCGACGCTCTTGTGGGAGGAAGCCGCCGCGCGTCCCGGCGATGTGGACAAGGTCAAGCGCGCGGTGGAGAAGTTCGGCGCGGCGGCCGAGAAAACGGCCGATTCGTTCATGGGCGATGTCGCGCTGTTCTACAAGGCGAAGGGGCACTACCGGCTCAAGGAGTTCGATACGGCCATCACGCTGTTCCGGCGCCTGCAGGATTCCTCCCGCATCCCGGAGGAGGTCCGTTTCGGCGCCTACGAGGGCGAGGCCTACTGTCACCTCGACCGCGGCGATCATGCGGCGGCGGCGCAGGTGTGGGATCGGTATCTGGCGCTTCCTGCGGTCACCTTGTATCGCGATTTCGCGCTCTTCTACGCGGGGCGCACCTATGAGTTGCTGAACGACCCGGTAAAAGCGAGAGAATATTACGCCAAGCTCAAAGCGGAGTTCCCCGAAAGCCCGCTCGTTCCCAAGGCGTCCGAGCGTCTCCCCGAAGAAAAGAAGGGATCGTGACGAACGATGCGGCGTCGCGTCCTTGTCGTCCTCTTTCTATTGTGGTGCGCGGGCGCCGATTCCGCCGATCTCATCCTCAATTGGGCGGTTCCGCTGAAAAAGGAGTTCGCCTCCATCAGGAAGCGCGAGTTCTCCGGCGTCGTCTGTCACGACGGCATGGTGTTCGCCCTGTTGCGCGACGGTCGCATCGCGGTGTTCGACCGCGCGGGGCGGAAGGTGAGGGAACGCCGGTTCACCGGTCAATTCGTCGTGCCGCCGGCGGTGCTGGAGGGAGGGATACTTGTCGGCGAGTCGCAGGTCGTCCGCCTGTTGGCCCCCGACCTTTCCGACCGGTGGGTGCTGGCCGGGAAGTCGCCGCTCGTCGCGCCGCCGCTTTTGCGGCCCGAGGGGCTTTATCTCCAGTTCGTCGAGAATACCGTGTATCTGGTCGATCCGGCGACCGGCGATCTGCGGGCGAACTATACTTTCTATGGAGAAGAGCCGATATCGTATTCTTTCCTTTCCGCTCCGGTCGGCGTGGGAGAAAAGGTGGCCGTCGGTTTCTCGAACGGCCAGATCATCTTCTTCCTGCACCGGATAGCCGGAACGGTCGAGGAGATACTTCCCTATAACAAATACCAGACAGGAAGCGGCCAGATCTCCTTCGGCGACAAGCGCCAGTTCTTCGACCTCTTCGCGCTCATGTGGGACGGGCGGGAGATGCTCTTCTTCTCGAACGGCGAAAAAAGCGGTATCTTGGGCACTGCCGACGGCCGGATCACGCCGTTCGACAAGCATCTGCGCAATGTCCGTTTCGCTCCGCTGGCCGGAAGCGACGCGGTCGTCGCCTATGGCGAGGGCGGCGTCTGGCTCATCGGAAAGGACGGGAGCATGGTTCGTGAGGTGTT
>CAYNMQ010000291.1:0-2245 GCA_964398245.1 uncultured Spirochaetales bacterium
ATGATAGACGACAAGAAATCGGAAGCGCTCTTTGGTTTCCCGACCCGCCCGGTCGAAAGTCACATCGAACAGCACCACTGCGACCTCGCCTATGTGATCCAGCAGTTGCACGACGAGATCGTCCTCAAGATGGCGGCCGAGGCGAAGCGGCTGACCGGAGCGAAGCATCTTTGCCTTGCGGGTGGTTCCGCGCTCAACTGCGTGTCGAACGGGAAACTGCTGAGAAGCGGCCTCTTCGACGGCATCTGGATACAGCCCGCCGCCGGCGATGCGGGGGGCGCACTCGGCGCGGCGCTTGCGGCCCATCACCAGTATTTCGGGGCATCGCGTGTCGCCGACGGGAAGAACGACGCGATGCAGGGGGCCTACCTCGGCCCTGAATACTCGGATCTCGACACCGAACTCATGGCACGCAAATACAGGGCGGTCTTCCACCGGTTCGACGACTTCGAGAAACTGATAGACCTCGTCACCGATCATCTGACGCAAGGAAAGGTCGTCGGCTGGCATCAGGGGCGCATGGAATGGGGGCCCCGGGCGCACGGCCACCGGTCGATACTCGGCGCTGCGCGCAACCCCGAGATGCAGAGGAAACTCAATCTCAAGATAAAATACCGCGAGGGATTTCGTCCCTTCGCCCCCTCGGTGCTCGCCGAGAGTTCGCCCGAATTCTTCGACCTGAAACAACACTCGCCCTACATGCTTCTCATCGCCGATGTGGTGAAAGAGCGGCGCAAGACCCTTCCGGCGAACTACCACGAACTGCCGCTCTTCGACAAACTCTATATGCCGCGGAGCGATGTGCAGGCGATCACCCACCTCGACTTCTCGGCGCGGATCCAGACGGTCCATAAAGAGACCAACCCCCGCTACCACCGGCTCATCAGCCGCTTCAAGGAGAAGACCGGCTACGGCGTCATCGTCAACACCAGTTTCAATGTCCGCGGCGAACCGATCGTCTGTTCGCCGGAGGATTCGTTCGCCTGCTTCATGGCGACCGAGATAGATACGCTGGTCATCGGGAATCTCCTTTTCATCAAGGAGGAACAACCCGATTGGAACAATCGTGAGAAATGGAAACGGACCTTTGCGCTCGACTAGGAGGATAGGATGGAGTTCCTGAAAGACCTGTGGGGCTTTCTCAAAGAACGGAAGAAATGGTGGCTGCTCCCGATGATCGTGGTGCTGCTCCTCATCGGCGCGCTCATCGTGCTCTCGAGCGGCACCGCGGTGGCGCCGTTCATCTACACGCTCTTCTAGGAGGCGCCGCGTGAACCGTAAAACGGTCCTCGAAACGCTCGTTGTCCTTGCCCTTGCGGCGCTCCTCTTCCACCTGTGGCTGGGCCACAGGTGGCTCCTCTACCTCGCGGTGGCGCTCCTTGTCCTTGCGCTCATTCCCAATCCACTCGCGACCCTCATCACGAAAGGATGGCTCAAGTTCTCCGAACTTATCGGCGCGGTTATGTCGCGCGTCGTGATGACGCTGATATTCTTCCTCTTCCTCACGCCGATCGCGTTTTTCTATCGCCTGTTCAACCGCGCGGCGGCCGACCATTTCCGCAAAAAACGCGACACCTACTGGCGCGCCGCCGAAGAAAAGTTCACGAAAGAGTCGTTCGAAAAACCGTGGTGAAGAAAAGGGAGGTTATATGATGATGAGTCGTATGTTGGTGATCCTAGTCACTCTTGCGGTCGGTGTCGGTTGCGCATCGCCCCAGCCGTGTCCTATGCCGCAGGCTCCGGCCAGGGCGGTGTCGCAGGAGCCGGTGGAGCGGGGTGTCCTTCTCGAGAGATATGCCGATGAGGTCCCTGCGTGGAAGAATACGCTTTACTCGCATACCTTCGACAAGATGGCGGGGATGCACTACTTCTTTGGGTATGCTACCGCAAAGGATAAAGACGAATCGCGGGCGAAGGCCTACAGCAACGCTTTGTCGAACATCTCCAAACAGATATTCGTCCGGGTCCGCTATGGCACCGACAATTACACCGAACAGGTCCTCGGGCACGAGGCGTCGGTGGTCAAGGATGTCACCATCGAGCGGGGCGCCGAGATAACGCTCCGTGACTATGAGCATTCGCTTTACACCGAGAAGTGGCGCCGCGACGGGATGAGCGTGTATGACTCGTGGTGCCGCGTCGAGATCCCCGCCGCGGTCTACGAAGAGCTCGTCAAAGAGGCGCAGGAGAACGAGCGGGCGCGGCGGGCGAGTCCGGTACCGTAAGTAAGGTCGCCGTGTCGTCC
>CAYNMQ010000292.1:0-2243 GCA_964398245.1 uncultured Spirochaetales bacterium
CACCCAAGACCTCATCAAGACAGGAGAAGAGATGCTGTACCGGGTGTTTTTCTATGATGCGAAACCGCCGGAGGGCGATGTGGAGGCAGCCGACTATTTCTATAACTGTGTTTCCTATCTGCCGTTCTTTGCTCTTCGCCTTGGCCGATTAGTCAACCGTGCTTCGGAAGGGGAGCCGCCAAAATGGGTGCAGAAAGGCGTTGATATGAAAATTGGGATAGACATTGCCTCTCTTGCGTATAAAAAGTTGGTGGAACGAATTGTCCTTGTTACCAACGATACCGATCTCATCCCGGCCTTGAAACTTGCTCGAATCAATGGCATACAGATTCGCGTCGTGAATCTTGACTCGATACACAACCTCTTCAAGGCTCATGCCGATATGCACGAGACCTTGAAAGTTGAGGATTTCTTTCCTCGCAGTTTGGCAAAAAAGAAGAACTAGCAAAATAGGCGGAGGATCTCTCTACTCGTCCGCGAAATCCATCACATTGAGGCGCTGGTAGGAGAAGATCTCGTCCTCATCGAAGAAGCGCTGCAGTTCGACGAGCGCATCCTTGACCGACTCCGAGGCGTGGACGACATTGTTGCGCACCGAGATGGAGTAGTCGCCGCGTATCGTGCCGGGCGCCGCCTCGCGGGGGTTGGTCGCGCCGATGAGCGTCCTGACCCGTTTCACGATGTCGTGGCCTTCGAGCGCCATCGCGACGATCGGCGTTTCCATCATTGACCGCTTGAGATCGGGAAAGAACGGCTTGTCGAGAAGGTGCGCGTAGTGCTCGTTGATGAGCCGCTCGGTCATCTTGAGCATCTTGAGGCCGACGATCTTGATGCCTTTGCGCTCGAAGCGCGTGATTATCTCGCCGATGAGTTCGCGCTGAATCGCGCCCGGTTTGATGAGGACGAGCGTCCGTTCCCGTTCCATGGCACCTCCTTGCCGTCACTTCCCGAGTCGCGAAAAACGCGGTTCGAAGTGGAGGAACACCTCGCGCCGCGTCTCGACCGACTCATATATCGCGTTGAAGAGTTCTATCGTCTTGCGCGCCTCGATGCCGTCTATGAGCGCATGCTTGCCGTGTTCGAGGCAGTCAATGACATGTTCGAGGAAACGACGGTGCCCGTAGCCGTAGACATTGGGCGGCATCTCTGAATATTCGCGCACGATCGCGGCGCTCTCTTCGGGCGTCTCGTCGCCGAAGCGCCAGGTCTCCATCCTGTTGACCGCGAATCCTCCGATGACCACCGATCCGCGCTCGCCGAGGATCGAAAGAGAGCCTTCGAGATCGTCGGGGCGGGCCGCAGTGGTCGCCTCGATGAGCCCGAGAGCGCCCGAGCGGAAAGTGACGATGGCGACCGCGGTGTCGTCGACCTCGATGTTCGAGAAGTAGGTGCCGTTCTTCGCCATGACCGATATCGGCTCGCCGAGCATCCAGAGGAGAAGGTCTATGTGGTGCGAGGCCTGATTGGCGATGACGCCGCCGTCGAGGTGCCAGGTCCCGCGCCACGCGTCCTGATCGTAGTATCTCTGGTCGCGGCTCCAGCGCACCCGCACCGTGCCGAGCGCGATGCGGCCGAATCGGCCCGCCTCGAGCGCTTCGCGCAGTTTCTGCACCGGCCGGTTATAGCGGTTCTGCTTCACGACGAAGAGATGGACCCGCTTCTCGTCGCACGCATGGATCATCCGGTCGGCATCCGAAAGGCGGAGCGCCATCGGTTTTTCGCAAACGATATGGGGGCCGAAGCGCTGAACGATGTCGATGGTGTGCTCGGCATGGAGGCCGCTCGGGGTGAGGATGTTCACCACCTCGACGGGGGTTTTCTCGAGCATGACGCGGTAATCGGTGAAGTAGGGGACGCCGAGCAGTTTTCCGACCCGCTCCGCTCGCTCGGGAATGGTGTCGCACACCGCGGCGATCTCTGCTTGCGGAATTTCGCGGAGCGCTTCGTAGTGCTTCTTTGCGATGCGTCCGCAACCGACCAAGGCGAACCGGTAGGTGTTCATCGCGCGACTTCCCGCAGAATCTCTTCGGTCTTATTCTCTATGTTTTCGATGAACTCGTCAAGTCCTTTGATGTCGGCGGGCGCCGGCGTCCCGTTGAAATGCGCCACGCACCGCTCGACCACCGTGTGGATGCCGCCGACGGTGATCCGTCCGGCGAGGAAGCCGTGCACCGCCGTCTCGTCGGCGATCGCATAGGCGACCATCCCGGCGTAGTCGCGCCGCTTGAGGAGGTCGAATGCGA
>CAYNMQ010000293.1:0-2225 GCA_964398245.1 uncultured Spirochaetales bacterium
CGGCGAGCGCAAGATACTGTTTCGCCCCGACCGAGGAGATATCGTAAAGGATGATCGGCTTCCCGAAGCTGGGCGATTCGGAAAGTTTCACATTCCTCGCTATCGTCGTCTCGAACACCGTTTTCCCGAAGTGACGCCGCACCTCCGTCTCCACATCGAAGGTCAGTTTGACCCGCCGGTCGTACATCGTGAGGAGAATGCCGTCGAGCGCGAGTTTCGGGTTCACCGCTCTGATGCGGCCGATCGTCTCGATGAGGCGGGAAAGCCCTTCGAGCGCGAAGTATTCGCACTGGATCGGGATGATGATCCCGTCGGCGGCGGCAAGGTTGTTGACGGTGAGGATGTTGCGCGCGGGCGGCGAATCTATGATGACGAAATCGAAACGCCGCGGCAGACGCTTGAGGATCCGGCGGAGCACCGTCTCCCGTTCTTCGACCCCGAGAAGCTCGATCTCGGCGCCGGTCAGATCGCGCCCTCCGGGGATGATCTTCAGGTAGGGCAATTCGGTGTCATAGATCGCCTGCACCGTCTCGTCGCCGAGCATGTCGTAGACGGTGCGGTAGTCCTTCGCCGCGAGGGAGCTCATCGAGGTCGCGTTCCCCTGCGGATCCATGTCCACGAGGAGCACCCGCTTCTCCAAGGCGCCGAGGCAGGCGGCGAGGTTGACGGCGGTCGTCGTCTTCCCGACGCCGCCCTTCTGGTTCACGATGGTCACGATGCGCGTCATAAGCTCTCTTCCGTTTCAGGGAATCGCGAAATACACTATCCGGTGCTTCTTCCGAAGCGCCTCTATCCATTTTTCCGTCTCGACCCGCTTCTGCTCCTCGGTCGGCGCCAGCTTTCCGGCGAACAGTCGGGCGATGTGGTCGTTCAGCGCCTCTCGGGCGGCGATCCGTCGCTTGACGATCATCCGGAACGCCGCGGGAGAGAGCTCGAACCTTTTAGTGAAATCGGAAAGGTACGGCAACTTCTCGTAGGATGCGATCATCTCGCTCACCATCTGCTCGCTCACCGGAAGCATCCGCTCTCGAACCTCGGCGAGGAGCATAATGCGGACGACCAGCGAGTCAAGTATCTTCTCTTTGAGTTGCGGCGAAAGCGGGGTCTGTATCGGCAGGCCGTTCTCGAGGTTGAGCAGCGCCCCTTCCTGCAGGATATCGGAATAGAGAACTACCGTGTCGTCCACCTTCGCGACGACGCTCTCGATGACGGTCTGCCCCGAGAGGGAGAGGGCGATGAGGATGATCAGAGCAAGGGCTCGATGCACGACCACATCTCCTCTTTTCCCATGCCGCTCACCGAAGAGACGAGAAGGGCCTCGGCGTGGCGGCGGCGCAGGAGCGTCTGTTCGTTGCGCGAGAGCTTGTCGCCCTTGGTGAAGATACGGCGATACGGCACCCGGTGATAGTCAAGGAAGGCGGCCATCTGCTCGTCGCTCGGCTGAGGACCGATCCGCCCGTCCACGAGCAGGAACACCGTCCGCAGACAGGGACGCCGCGTAAGGTAGAGCTCGATGACTCGACGCCACTGTTCCTGGGATGCTTTCGAGCGGCGCGCATAGCCATACCCCGGCAGATCAACGAACCGGAACGCGCCGTTGACGACGAAGAAATTGATGGTGGTCGTCTTCCCGGGCGTTTTGCTCGTCTTGACGAGGTCGCGGCGCCCCAGCAGCATATTCATGAGGCTCGACTTACCGACATTCGATCGTCCGGCGAAAGCGAACTCGGGCATGTTCTCCGGCGGGAATTGCTCCGGGAGAAGCGCGCTCGAGAGATATTCCGCCGACGCCACCGTGATCATCCCCTTCCCCGCCGATCGAGCTCCCGGTGAGCGATGTCGCGTCTGAAAAAGGCGCCGTCGAACGAGATGCGCGCCGCGTTCCGTGTCGCGAGCGAGACCGCCGCGGGAAGATCGTCGCCGCAGGCGGTCACCATGAAGACGCGACCGCCGCTGGTAACGACGCCTCCCCCGGCGGCGCGCGCCGTGCCGGCATGGAACACCGTGACCTGCGGATCGACCGCGTCGAGTCCCGTTACCGGAATGCCTTTCCGGTAGGGACCGGGGTAACCCTCCGATGCGACGACGACGGTCGCCGCGGCGCCGGGGCGGATCGCGAGCGGCGGCGTTCCCCCGAGCGCGCCGGTCACGGTCGCCTGAAGGTAGGGAACGAGGTCGCTCTCGATCGCCATGAGCAGCGCCTCGGTCTCGGGGTCGCCGAAACG
>CAYNMQ010000294.1:0-2220 GCA_964398245.1 uncultured Spirochaetales bacterium
CGGGTGAGCGCCGCGGCGACGCAGGGGTGGATGCGGCCGGCCATGTCCTTGATGGTGATGCTGTCGGCGCCCATCTTTTCGAGCTCCTTCGCCTTGCCGACGAAGTATTCAACGGTGAAGATGGGGCCGGGAATGCGTTTTCCGCCGAGCCGGGCCTTGATCCGATCGGCGACCGTGAACTGTGGGTCGGTGGTGTAACAGACGGCACAGTCGGCGAGGGCGCCGTGCTCTTTGACGAACTTGATGGTGGAAACCTGATTTGAAAGGTCGTTGAGGGCGTCGAAAATGCGCATGATGCCGATGCCGCTTTTGATGGCATTGCGACAGAATCCCCCGATGACCTCGTCGGGGTAGGGGTTGTATCCGAAGAGATTGCGCCCGCGCGAGAGGGCGGTCAGCCGGCTTGCCTCGCCGATGCCCTCTTTTATCTTCTCGAGCCGGTGCCACGGGTCCTCGTCGAGGTAGCGCATCACCGAGTCGGGTACCGCGCCGCCCCAGACCTCCATGGCATAGAAATGTGCTTTCTTGAAGAGGGGAAGCACCCGATCGACCTGCCGCTGGTTCATGCGGGTCGCGAACTGTGACTGTTGACCGTCGCGAAGGGTGAGGTCACGAATGAGGATCTTTCGTTTCATGGCGCTCCGTCGCGCTGTCTCTCGCGCCGGTGACCGCTTGCACAAGACGGTCCCAGCCGAAATGTGTCAGAATCATATTCCGGGCCGCGTCCGATTGCAACTTATTCTTCGGGAGGGAGGCCTGTCTGCGCATGGCATCGGCGAGCCCCCTCCGGTCGCCGGCGGGGAAGAATGCGGTGATCGAGAGCGGCAATATCTCGCGGAACAGCGGAAGATCCGAAGCGATGAGCGGCTTCCCGGCGCCGAGCGCCGCCATGGCGGCTCCCGATCCGGGGACGCTCCGGTAGGGCTGGGCGACGGCATCGGCGGCGGCGAAGACGAGCGCTCCTTCGGCGTGGTCGAAATAGCGGTCGAGAAGGATAAGATTGGTGGCGTCGGCGGCTTTTCCCCTAAGGTAAGCGCCGAGGTTCTTGTCCCAGATCTCGCCGGCGATGATGCCGATGATATCGGAGGAGACTTGGGCTACGGCGTCGGCGAAGAGGTCGGCTCCTTTGTAGGGGCGGATGGCGCCGAAGAGAAGAATGACGGTCGCCTCTTGCGGGATATTAAGGTGTTTGCGCGCATCGGTACGGTCCGTTGATGAAGCGAAGTGGGGGTAAACGGGATGATGCACGACGACGATCTCCCGGCCGCCCATGCGCGTTACGCGCTCTTTTTCGGCCTCCGATTGGACGATGATGCGATCGGCGCGGCGGAAGATGCGAGCGGCCGCCCAACGGGAGAGGTGGCCGCGCAGGCCCTGCTGTTCGTGGTCGGCGGCGTTGTGGGCTATGACGACGCGGGGAATATGAGCAAGCCGGTCAAGAAGCGGCGCGAACCATGGGTACCAGAAAAAGGTCCACCACGGGACGACGACGACATCGGGCGCGAAGGTCTCGATGTGCCGCGCGGCTGCCCGCCACGAGAAGGGACGATCCCATGAAAGCAGGCGCTCCACGGTATAGGTAATTGCCGTGCCATCATAGCCTTCTCCCTGTGGAGGGAGAAGGTCGGATGAGGGTTTGTGGGCGGAGGCCTTCGTGGTGTCCCCCGTCCCCGGCGGATAGAGGAACGCAGGGTACTGTCGTTCGAACCCGACGAAGAGAAGCCCGTGCCCCTGCCGGAGGATCTCTTCGGCGAGAAAATGGTTGTACTGGCCGATGCCGCCTTTGAAGCGGGGGTCAGGGCCGAGAAGCGCTATCTTCATCGCATCGGTTCAGAACGGTGCGTCGCTGGCGGTACAGGATCTCTTCGAGCATCTTGCGGTTCGCCGCGACGAGGTCGGCGATGATGCCTATGAGAAAGGTCTGGAATCCCGTGATGAGGAGCACCGCGCCGAGGATGAGGCTTTGGATGTGGCCTTCTCCTTCGCCGAGGAAAAGGTAGAAGAGGAAGCGCGCGCCGAGCAGGAAACCGGCGGTGAAAATGATGCCGCCGGTGATCGCGAGAAAGCGGAAGGAGCGGTAGAGGAGAAGGATGCGTGCGATGGTGGTGACGGAACGCCGGAGGTAACCGGCGGTCGAGCGGAAAAGACGCGAAGGCCGGGTCGGAGGATTCACCGAGACAGGAACGGGGGCGCGGACGAGGGTCTTGATACGGCACTGGA
>CAYNMQ010000295.1:0-2219 GCA_964398245.1 uncultured Spirochaetales bacterium
CCTCAACAGCGTCTTCTACGATGCGAGCGACGATACGCTCATCGTCTCCTCACAGCGCTCCGGCATCGCCAAGATACGGACATCGGACGGCACGCTCGTCTGGTTCTTCGCGCCGCACATCATGCGCCTCATCGACGACAAGAACGGCGACGGTCTGAGCGACAGTTTCGTGGACGGCTACGACATCAACACCCAAACGACATGGATCGGCGACTTCAAAAGCGGCACCTACACCGAAGAACGATACCCCATCGCCGGGAAGCCGACCGAAGGCTATCCGTTCGAGTTCTCCTATGAGAAGTTCTTCCTCCGGCCGCTCGACGGGGACGGCAACCCCATCACCGACACCGACCGTCTCATGGGCTTCAGCGAGGCAGATGATTTCCGGTATCCCTTTAGAGCCCATACTCCGCGTCTCCGACCGGATGGAACCCTGCTTCTCTTCGACAACGGACTCGGACGCAACTTCTCCATCATCAACAAGGACTTCTTCAGCCGCGCCGCGATATTCGAGATCGTCCCGGGAAGAGACGGCTTCGGCGGCACGGTACGACAGGTGCACGAGTATATCCTCGAGAGCGATCCGCTCTGGCTCCGCCTCAGCGTCGTGATCGGTGACGCCGACGACCTCGGCGATGGCACGATCCTCGTCACCTCGGGCGCCCTCGGCACCGCCTTCTATCCCGACTTCATCATGAACCTCTACGGCGACGGCCCGCGCGGCGCCTACATCGCCCAGATGGACATCGAGACGGGCGAGGAACTCCATTCGCTCCTCGTCGAACGGGTGATCTCGGACGAATACCCTAACTCGTCGTTCAGCGTCTACCGAGCCGACCGCGTGGACATCTATCGGGCGCTCCCCTTGCCATCGGGGCTCGTGCTCCTCGAAGACTAAAGCGAAGGACTCCCGCTTATTATCGGGTGATGATGCGCCAGTCGCGCATCTCGATGCGAAAGAGCGATTCGACACCGTCGCCCGTTTTTTGGTAGCCAAAGAAGAGCCGGCCGGTCACCGTCACCGGCACCGTATCGGTATAGAGCTGCTCGCGATCGACCGTGAGCGGCTTCGTACCCGACATCGCTTCGACATGGAGGAGGTCGGCGAGCGTCGGTGGATTGCAAAAAACACAGCCCGCCATGACGACGATGGGGTTGGCAAGCCAGAAGTCTATCATCGTTCCATCCTGTGGCACCCGGCCGGTCGGCATCACGAGGCCCGAGATCGTCACCGCGGCGCCGTTCATCTGCTCGATGACCTCCTGCGGCCATTTCTCATAGAGGCGCAGGTAGAGGAACACCTTGCGGAGCCCTTGGTAACTCAGTTGGAACGGCTGATCCCAGTTCGGTTCATTCTCGCGGAACCGCTCGCCCGCCTTCCGGTACGCTTTCGCATCGCCGGCGCTCTTTACCACGACCTCGCGGCCGTGCTCGGTATAACTTTTCTTGACCTGGAACGCTCCCTCGGTCGTCTCCTTGAGGCCCCCCGCCTGTCCGCCAGATCCTTGGGTGACGGCGACAGGAGCCGTCAGATCCTTCGGGGCAAGCGGTGTTTGGGCGATCTTTTCTTCCTCGGTAGGCGGTTTCGCAAGTTCGCCGCCGAACTTCTCGACGATGTCGTCCTTCTTCGAGAGTTCTTCGACCACCACCGCACGATAGCGATAGTAGCGGACGAAGGCGACGACGATGAGCACCGCCACAACAACGATGATGGCGCCGAGAAGGTACGAAGAGGCTTTTTCTTTGAATGTCATCCAGACTCCTTTAGTGGAAAATGCTGATGCAGGGTACGGACAAGGAACCGATCGGTGCCGAACGAGACCTCGGTAACGAGCCCCTCCCGTTTGAGCGCCTCGATGACCTCCCACGAAGCACCTGCCGAGGCGAGTATTGCCGCGACATTCTCGATGCGGAGCGGATGCACCGCACTTATCGCGAGGATGTCGGCGCGCGGATCGCCGGTCGAAGAGAAGGCATTTCCCTCGTGACCGGTGAGCATCTCGACGCGGCCGGCACCTACGATACTCGAGAACAACTGCCATGCCGCGGCAAGCCGCTCAGGGATGGGAAGAGCGATATCGAGATAGGCTGGCGGCCGGGTCGGCACGAGGAGGTAACTTTTGTTCGGCCAGAGCCCCGCGATGAAGCGCGCCGTCGCCGCCAGCGAGGCATCGGTGTCGTGGATGCCGCCGACAAGCATCGTCTCGCTGAGAAGTTTC
>CAYNMQ010000296.1:0-2208 GCA_964398245.1 uncultured Spirochaetales bacterium
AATTCTTGCCCCTCCGGCTCAAAACCAAATTTACAGAAACGATGTTACACTATCTCAGGCCGGATGAGGGTTTTCAGAACACCCTCACCTCGATCCTCTCCCTTCACAGGGCGAGGAAGAAAAGCGGAACGCTACTTAGTAAGATAGGGCGCCAACTTCCCGAAGAAACCGCCGAAGCCGCCGTTCGACATGACGATGACGACGCTGTCGGCGTCGGCCTCGGCCTGTAATGCCGTGACGATATCGTCAGGTTCAGGCAGGAAGCGTGCCGCCGGATAGCCTTTCAGACGGTTGATGGCGGCGCAGAGCCGTTCCGGGTTGAACTTCTCTTCTTCCGAAAGGCCGCTCGTCTTCGCCGGTTTGCCGATGAAGAAGAGATCAGCCTCGGCAAAGATGCGGCTGTACTCTTCTTCGAAGATGTTCCGCGCATTGGTGTTGGTTGCCGGATCGAACACGATGATGAAGCGTTTTCCGTCGAAAAGTTCACGAAAAGCGGCGAAGGTATACCGGACAGCCGTCGGATGGTGGGCAAAATCGCTGTAGATCGGCGCACCGTTGAGATGGCCGAGGAATTCCTGCCGCCGCTTCACCCCACGCAGTCCCCGGACCGCCGCGCTCACTTCGGGAGAAGAGAGGTCGAAGCCTTCAAGATGAAGGAACGCACACAGCGCGCCGAGGTTCATGAGGTTCTGTTCGCCGAAGAGGGGACTTTCCAGTTCAGCGCTCTCCCACTCCCCTACCCTCGCCCGGAAGGTCATGAAACGGTCGCGTTTGCCGGTCCGCCGTATGTGGAGATCGGCAACAGGGTCGGTCACCGCATAGGTAAAGAAAAGTTCGCGTGGGAAGAGCGCTAACAGTTTACGGTTGTTGGGAAAGTCAATGTTGAGAATGCACTTCTTTCTAATGATGCCGGCGAACTTCCGAAAACTTTCGAATATCGCCTCGAGCGAGGCGTAGATGTCGGCGTGATCGAACTCTATCGAGGTGACGATGCCGATGTCGGGACGATAGTGGAGGAACTTGGGGCCCTTGTCGAAGAAGGCGGTGTCGTACTCGTCCCCTTCGATGACGAAGTAGCCGTCATTTTCAAAGGCGGCGTTGGTCATCGAGAAGAGCGGGATGCCGCCGATCATGTAGGATGGCCTGCGTCCCAGCGCCGCGAGCGTCTCGGCGACGAGGGTCGTCGTCGTCGTCTTGCCGTGTGTCCCGGCAACGACCACGCTCGTGTGCCCCGGTATGAGAAAAGTCTCCATGAACGAGGGCATCGAGTAATAAGGAATGCCGCACGAGAGGATGTAGGCCGCCTCGGCGCTCTTCCCCGAAAGAGCGTTGCCGACGACGATGAGGTCCGGCTTTTCCTGTTCAATGAGCGGGATGGTTTCGGTGAGCGGATGTTCGGCGATGCCCGCTTGTTTTAGCGTGTCGCTCACCGGCGGATAGTAGGCAAGGTCGGTCCCGATGACCCGCGCACCGAGCCGCTGGGCGAACAGCGCGGTGGAGCTGACACCGGTGCCGCAGATGCGGACGAAGATGACCGTTTTTCCGTTCAGCATAAGAATTAGAAACGCCCCGACAGGTAGAACCCCCACCCGACGAGCACATTGGCCTCGGCGAGGATGCGCCCGCCCGAACGCTGGTCAGGAGCCGAGTTCCCTACCCACGGCGTCTCCTCGGAGTCTATGCCGGGGATGAAGCCCGGTTCCTGCGTCGTGCCGTCATTGCGCGCCGCCGACAAGTAGTGTTTATGACGGTACCCGGCCGACGCGTAGCCGCCGAACTGGACATACTGCGCGACCCTGAAATTCATCTTGAAGAGGAAAGTGGCGGTGAAATAGGGATCTTCCATGGGAAGGATATGATAGTACTTGTCTTCCGTGGCGGGAAGAACCCATCCGTATTTTGCGATGGTCGGGTCGATGTCGTCATATATCCAGCGGGCGTCGGTGATATAGTTGTAGTTGTTCCCCCGGGTCGTATAGGATAGACCGAGATCGAGCCGGAAGAAGATCTTGTGCCCCTTGTCAAGATTCTCGAAAGCGATAAGGTCGGTCCCCGTATTGAGGGTGAACTCATGCCGCGGTTTGACAATGAGCGAGTTGGCGGAGGGGACCGTGAGATGAGCGATCGCCTGCACATAGGGCTCGGCGACCTCATACCGTTTGGCGACCGCAGTGCGAATGTCGACAGCGCAGAGCCCGCTACCCCCCC
>CAYNMQ010000297.1:0-2193 GCA_964398245.1 uncultured Spirochaetales bacterium
CGACGAGCGAGAGGGCCTGGGAGGGGCACTGGTAGACACACATTCCGCATCCGGCGCACTTCTCCTCGATACACTGGGCGAAGTAGGGCTCGAGCTCCACCTCTCCCCTGTGGATCGGGATGGATGCCGCGGATGCCGCACCCTCCGCCTGGGCGACTGTGTCGGGGATATCCTTCGGTCCCTGGCAGACACCGGCGAGGTAGCCGCCGGCAGTAGTGGTGCCGCACGGGTTCAGCTTCGGGTGGGCCTCAAGGAGCCAGCCGTCCTGCGAGCAGGAGACACCGAAGAGTCTCCGGGTCTTCTCGGTCTCGGCGGAGGGCTGGATGGCGGCCGCGAGCACGACCATGTCGACTTCCATGTCGATGGGCCGGCCGAGGAGCGTGTCCTCCGCGTTGACGTGGAGGTTCTTGGTCACCGGGTCTTCGGTGATGTTTGCGACCCTGCCGCGGATGAACTTCGCACCCTCGTTCTGGATGCGGTAGTAGAACTCCTCGTACATCTTCCCGAAGGACCTGATGTCCATGTAGAAGATGTAGGGCACCGCGCCGGGGATCTTCTCCATGATCTGGTGGGCGTGCTTGAGCGAGTACATGCAGCAGAACCGCGAGCAATAGGGTTTGCCGACGCCGGTCGAGTCACGGGACCCCGCACAGAGGACGAACGCGATCTTCTTCGGGGTCTCGCCGTCGCTCGGGCGGACGAGGTGGCCGCCGGTCGGGCCGGACGCACAGATCAGCCGCTCGAACTCGAGCGACGTGATGACGTTGTCGTAGTTCTTGTAGCCCCACTCGAATTTCTTCTCGATGGGGAAGATGTCGTATCCCAGGGCGAGGACGACGGTGCCGATCTTGACGGTCATGAGTTCGTCCTTTGCCTCGAGGTCAACCGCCTTCTTCGTGCCGCACGCCTCGACGCAGAGACCGCACTTGACGCAGGCGTCGAAGTCGACGGTGTAGATCAACGGGGAGACCTGCGGGTGGTAGATGTAGATCGCCTTTCTCGGCGCCATGCCGAGCTCGAACGGGTTCGGCTTGATGACCGGGCAGACGTTTGCACAGTCGCCGCAGCCGGTACAGCCGCCGCCGACGATGCCGCGGGCTTCCGCTTCCTTCGGGGTGAGGACACCGCGTGCCTTCTTACGGAGGGTCACGTCGAAGTTGCCGATGTATCCCTCAACCGACTCAACCTCGGTGTAGGTGAGGAGCTCGATGCCCTCGTTCCGGTAGACATCCACCATCTTCGGCGTAAGGATGCACTGCGAGCAGTCCAGCGTCGGGAAGGTCTTGTCGAGCTGGGACATCCTGCCGCCGATCGTCGGGCTCTTCTCGACGAGGTAGGTCTTGATGCCTGCGTTCGCAAGGTCGAGCGCCGCCTGCATGCCGCCGACACCGCCGCCGACGACCATTGCCGTCTTCTCCACGGGGACGCTCTTCGGGATGAGGTCCTCCAGGAGGGATGCCTTTGCTACGGCGATCCTGACTGCATCCTGTGCCTTGGCGGTGGCTTCTTCGGGCTGGTGCATGTGCACCCACGAGTTCTGCTCGCGGATGTTTGCCATCTCGAACCGGAAGGGGTTCAAGCCACCCGATTTGGTCGCGTTACGGAACGTGGGCTCGTGCAGACGGGGCGAACATGCCGCAACGACGATTCCGGTCAGGTTCTGCTCCTTGATAGCATCCGCGATCTTGTTCTGGCCGGGGGTCGAGCACATGTACTGGTAGTCATCGGCGACGATGACGTTCGGGAGCGTCCTAGCGTACTCCTTTACCGCCTTGACGTCAATGGTACCTGCGATGTTGGTACCACAGTGGCACACAAAAACGCCAATTCTTGCCTCTTTGTTCTTGACTTCTGCCATGTATTTGCACCTCACAGGATCTTCTTCAGGAATGGGTCAACACTGATGGCGTGGAGGTCGAGTGCGAGCTCGTCCGGGCTCATGCCCTGTGCCAGTCCCAGGAGTTCGTTGTAGTGCAGGACGGGAATGCCGTGCGCGACACCGAACTTGTCCTTGATCTCGATCTGGCCGCGGTCGAACTGGAGCTGACAGAACGGACAGACCTCGGTGACTGCATCGACGCCTACTTCCTCCATATTAATCAGCTTCTCGTTCGTGATATCGAGCGCGTGCGTGATGTCGTATCCGCGGACACCGCCGCCGGCACCGCAGCACTGCATCTTGTTGCGGTACTG
>CAYNMQ010000298.1:0-2177 GCA_964398245.1 uncultured Spirochaetales bacterium
AAGACCGTCGTCGCTCACAAGGTCGCTGTCGTCCTTTTTCTTGTCGGTATCGGTGCAGGCGATGCCGAGGAAGAACGCGAGCAAGAGAAATCCCGAAAAATGTTTCATCATACCACTCCGTAGCGCTGAGACCATAGTGTCACGATACGCCGCGGCGAGGAAAAAGCAAGAGGGTAAGCGTCGCTGCGAACAAGGAAAATCAGGCCCCGCATAAATTTTACCTTGGACCCGCTCTGGGTATAATGCGCCTGACAGGGAGGCTTCATGGCAGAGCGCAAGACGGTCGCCCGCAACCGCAAGGCGTGGCATGACTACGAGATCATCGAGAAACTCGAGGCGGGCATTGCGCTCACCGGCACCGAGATAAAGTCCATCCGTATGGGGAATGTCGCGTTCCGGGACTCCTATGTCGAGATAAAGAACGGCGAAGCGTTCCTCATCGGATTCCACATCGCGCCGTATGTGTGCGGCAACCGCTGGAACCATGCCGACGACCGGACGCGGCGGCTTCTCTTGCACAAGCGCGAGACACTCAAATGGGCGCAAAAAGTGAAGGAGCGCGGATTCACCATCGTTCCGCTCGAGCTCTACCTCGATGAGCATGGTCGGGCCAAGATGGAGATAGCGCTTGTGCGCGGCAAGGCGCAGTACGACAAACGGGAGACCTTGCGCAGGAAGGAACTCAAGCGGGAACTCGATCGGGCGCGGAAGGGGGAACGATGAACGGGGAGCGGCACACCCGCGCGCGCGGACAGGAGGCCGAGGACTTCGTGGCGGCGCGCCTCGAGAAGGAGGGGTTCACGATCCTCGATCGCAACTTCACGGTGCGCGGCGGCGAACTCGACATCGTCGCGCGCAAGGGAGATCTGCTCGCCTTCGTCGAGGTCCGCTCGTGGAAGCGGCGTTTCTGGGACGGAGGGACGCCGGCCGAGACGATAAAACCGACGAAGAAACGGCACATCGTGAAGACGGCGCTTTTCTGGGCGCAGACGCACGGGGTGAAACTTCAGCGCACCCGCATCCGCTTCGATGTGGCGGCGCTCATCGGCAGTGACGGCGCCTTCGAGATGGACTACTTCGAGGATGCCTTCCCGGCGGAGGGACTCCGATGAGCGGCACCCTCTTTGTCGTGGCGACCCCGATCGGCAACCTTGCCGACCTCTCGGAGCGGGCGCGACGCACCCTTGCCTCTTGTGACCTCATTCTCGCCGAGGACACCCGTGAGCCCCGGAACCTCTGCGTGCGCTACGGGATCCCGCCGCCGGTGGAGTCCTTCCACAAGTTCAGTGAAAGGGGGAAACTGCCGCGCTATCTCGAGCTGTTGAAGGAGGGGAAGTCGCGCGCGCTCGTTTCCGATGCGGGCACCCCCGCGGTAAGCGATCCGGGGAAACTGCTCGTCGCCGCGGCGCTTGACGAAGGTTTCCGCGTCTCACCGATCCCCGGTCCCTCGGCGGCGGTATCGGCCTTTTCGGTCTCCGGCATGGAGAGCGATCGATTTCTTTTCTTCGGATTTCTTCCCGCCAAAGGAGCGGCGCGGGACCGGGCGATCGAAGAGTCTCTCGCCGGTGGTCTCCCCGTTGTTTTCTACGAGGCGCCCACGCGGATAAACGATCTTCTTGCGCGGCTTGCTCCACGGTGTGCACGCATCGTGGCGTGCCGGGAGTTGACCAAGGAGTTCGAGGAGGTCTTCGTTTACCGCGGCGAAAAGGTGCGCGAACAGGGAGAGTTCACCATCGTTGCCGAGCCGCGTCGCCGCGAAACACCGAGCGTTCCGCCGCCTGACGCCGAACGCGACCGGATCCTTACGCCGCTTTCGGTAAAGGACGCGCTCTTTCTGACGGAGGATAGCATGACAGCGCACTTCAAGGAATTCAAACCGATAGGTTTTCGCGGCAAGGTGCAGGTCGTCGCGACATCAGGGCCGTTCGACAAGCAGCTTTTCAACGCAGGACTCACCTTTCTCAAACTGAACAAGGTGCGGCCGGTATACGACGCGGCAGTCTTCACGCGAACCGGCTATCTCGCCGGTGAGGCTTCTCAACGCGCGGCACAGCTGCTCAAGGCCTTTACCGACCCTGAGGTCGAGGCGGTCTGGGCGGCGCGCGGGGGATATGGCGCGCTTCAAATGCTCCAGTTCCTCCATGAGCGAATAGAGGATCTGAAAAAGGCGAACAATC
>CAYNMQ010000299.1:0-1753 GCA_964398245.1 uncultured Spirochaetales bacterium
ATCCACAGCTTCGTCGAGATCACGCTGACCGAGCGCATCGGCCCGGTCGGCAAGAAGCTGCACACGGCGCGGAGCCGCAACGACCAGGTGGCCGTGGATACGAAGCTCTACGCGAAACGGGTCGGCGCCGACGTGATCGCCGCGCTCGACCGCCTGTGCGCGACGCTCCGGCGGAAGGCCGAAGAGAACCCCGTGATCATGCCGGGGTACACGCACCTGCAGCGGGCGCAGGTCGTCACGTTCCCCCACTACATGATGGCTTACCGCGAGATGTTCCTCCGCGACGCGAAGCGCATCCGCAACGCGCTGGAGATCGCGGACGAGTGTCCGCTCGGCTGCGGCGCCCTCGCGGGTACGACGCATCCCATCGACAGGGCGCGGACCGCGGAGCTTCTCGGCTTCGCGAAGCCCGTGGAGAACTTCCTCGACGGCGTCGCCGACCGCGACTACCTCATCGAACTCCTCGCGGCGTTCTCGCTGATCATGATGCACCTGAGCCGCCTGAGCGAAGAGCTGATCCTGTGGTGCAGCCGGGAGTTCCGGTTCGTTTCGATGGACGATTCGTTCGCGACAGGGAGCAGCATGATGCCGCAGAAGAAGAACCCCGACGCGGCGGAGCTGGTTCGCGGCAACTCGGGGCCGGTGTATGGGGCCCTGATGGCGCTCCTGACGACGATGAAGGGCATTCCTCTCGCGTACGACAAGGAGATGCAGATCGACAAGAAGGCGTTCATGCCCGCGCTGGATACGACGCTCGACTGCCTCGGGATCATGGACGGAATGATCGCGACGATGACGGTCAACGGCGACGAGATGCGGCGCGCCGTGAAGGACGGCTTTCTGAACGCGACGGAGCTGGCGGACTACCTCGTCCGGAAGGGCGTGCCGTTCCCAGACGCGCACCCGGTCGTGGGCGCGCAGCTGGAGCATTTCGCGCTGGCCGGCCGCGCGGTTGTCCGTGCTATGGGTTTTCGCCCTTTTCCAAGCTTCCTTTGGGATGTTCTACGCCCGCACCGTCGTCGAGTTCGCGGTGAGCGCGGTTTTCCTGGTCTCCGGCATGCTCTCGATGCGGCTTCTCCTTCCCCGCGTCGGGCGCTTTCCCCTGGGCGCCGCGGCGGCGTATCCTCTCATCATCGTGTACTTTTTAGGGGTATTCTGCGTGTCGGCCTTCAAGACGTGCGGGCTGCGTCGAGCCGGCTGGAAAGGGAGAACGGTGCGTCTATGAAAATTTTCCTTATGGATTTCCTCGTCTGCCTGTTCATTCACCTGCTTCCGGTCGCCTTCTTCGGCTTCCGGAAAACATTCGACCCCGATTCGTTTTTCTTTCGAGAGCGTCAATGGGAGAAAGAAGGCAGACTCTACCATGCTCTCCTCATACGGAAATGGAAAGACCTCCTGCCCAACTGCGGGAGCTTCGACAAGAAACGGCTTTCGGGCAGATCGATCGATTACCTGGACCGCTTTATTGTGGAGACCTGCCGCGGCGAAATCATCCATCTGTCGATCGTCGCGTGGATTCCTGCCTTCGCCTTTTTCAATCCGCCGGTTGCCGTCGCGATCATCGCCGTCTACCTGATCCTGGAGAATCTGCCGTGCGTCCTCGTCCAGCGCTACAACCGGCGGCGCCTGCGGCAATTGCGCGCAGCGGCCGGCCGGCGGTAGAAAAAGGATCCGCCTCGTTCGGCCCTGACCGATGCAGAACGCTATTTCCCGCTTTCTTTCGGCAAATACCCTTTCTCTACGGATTTTTGCA
>CAYNMQ010000299.1:1763-2175 GCA_964398245.1 uncultured Spirochaetales bacterium
GCCGACACGAAGGCCCATATCGCCTCCGAGCCTTCCTCGATGTGCCGGTTTTTCTCCAATACCATTTCATAGGTGATATGATGCTTTTTCCAGGTGTGTCCCTGGGTCAAGTAATTCTGCAGGAGCGGCTCCAATCGGTCGAACACCGAGGCGAATTTCGCCTCGTTCGATTTTCTTTCCTCGAACTCGTTCCAAACCGAGAGATACTCTTCTTTCTGTTCTTTATCCAACAACCCGAATATGCGCTCCGCCGCCTTCTTCTCCTTGACGAAAGCGTCCTTGCGGTCGTCGGAATACAGGAAGGTGTCGCCGGCCTCGATCTCGACGATATCATGAACCAAAAGCATCAGGACTACCTTTTCGATATCCACCTCGAAGTTCGAGTACTCTCTCAAAAGAAGGCACATCAACG
>CAYNMQ010000300.1:0-2173 GCA_964398245.1 uncultured Spirochaetales bacterium
GGCGGCTACCCGATCGCCGCATATCAGAACGGCGAGCGCGCCCTCATCTGGGGCATCTCCGCCGAACAGCGATTCACTACTCCCTTCGGCCTTTCGATAACGGGAGGAGCCACCTATCTCTGGGGCGAGGAAGAACGCGGAGACGCAATCTCGTTCGTTGACACCATTCCGCCGCTCCTCTGGCGGATCGCGGTCCGGTGGGATTCGGACCAGGACTCGGAATATCAAGGTTTCGCCGAGGTAACGATCCGCGGCTCGACCGACACGCGCTCCGCGAAACGCACGGTGATCACCGACCACCCCCTCCTCGCTGTGAACAGCGACGGCCCGTGGCAGACGCTCACCGTTCGCGGCGGATTCGTGTTCGACAACTATATCCATGTCATACTCTCGATCGAGAACCTGCTCGACCGTCAGTACCGGCCGGTGCTTTCGTCCCTTGACGGGCCCGGCATTCAGGCGGTGCTGTCGCTCGACGCTGAATTCTGAAGGACCAACCTCAGGGAGAGAGACGATGCATAAACTCGGCGTCAACATCGATCATGTCGCGACATTGCGGCAGGCGCGCGGCACCCACTACCCCGATCCGGTGTTCGCGGCGCTCATCGCCGAACAGGCGGGCGCCTCGAACATCACCCTCCACATCCGCGAAGACCGGCGTCACGCACAGGAGCGCGACCTCGAACTCGTTCGACGCACCGTCGGCATCAAGGTGAACCTCGAGATGGCGCCGACCGACGACCTCAAACAGATCGCCCTTCGTCACCGGCCACACTCCTGCACGCTCGTTCCCGAGCGGCGGCAGGAACTCACCACCGAAGGCGGCATGGACCTCTGCGGCGATGCGTACCCTCATCTCGACCGCTACATCAAGGAACTCACTAAGGCCGGTATGATCGTCAGCCTTTTCATCGATCCCGACGAGAAACAGGTGACCGCCGCCTGCAAACTGGGGGCGCAGGCGGTCGAATTCAACAGCGGCCGCTATGCGGAGGCGGAAGACGAAACAACCGCGGCGCGCGAGATCGAACGGATCCGCCCCGCCACCGTTTACGCGCTTTCCCACGGTCTCCGCGTCCATGTCGGCCACGGACTTCACTACCACAATGTCCAGCCGCTCGTTGCGCTCAACCTGCTCGAAGAGTTCAACATCGGCCACGCGATCGTTGCGCGCGCGGTGTTCGTCGGCCTCGAACGGGCGGTCAAAGAAATGCTCGCCCTTCTCAACCCATGATCCGCGGCATCGGCATAGACATCGAGGAGATCGCGCGGTTCCGGGACGCCTCTCCCGATCTCTTGAGCCGGATACTCTCCGACGACAACCGCCGCCATATCGCCCGTTTCGCCGATCCGGCGACGCACATCGCCGGCATCTGGGCCGCCAAAGAGGCTCTCGTCAAAGCGATCGGGCGCACCGACCTCACCTTCCATCGCATCTCGGTGCTTCATGATCCGAACGGAAAGCCATATTTCTCCTTCCGTCCCGACGAAGGAAGACTTTTTCTCTCCATCGCTCACAGCGCCAGCGCCGCCGTGGCAGTGGTTGTCTGGGAAATGTAATTCAGAAAAGATACTTTATCGCGACGAATCCAAGCACCACGAGCACGACGAAGGCGACCGACAGGAGGTCGAAATAACGGTCTATGAAGCGCTTGATCGGCTCGCCGAAAAGGTAGATGAGGGTGCTCACGAGAAAGAATCGCGCCGAGCGCGAGACCGCCGAGGCAAGCACGAAGACCTTATACGGTATCGGCGAGAAACCGGCGATGAGGACCGCCGCGAACCCGTACTCGTTATACATGGTCTGCACCTTCGCAAAGACCTCCGGCGTGAAACCGGGGATGTATGCGAAGAAGAAATCGGCGAGCAGATGCCAAAGCCCCATCCCGATGAGGTACCCGAACATGCCGCCGACGACCGATGCGATGGAACAGATGAGCGCGAAATAGAACGACCGCTTCGGCTTGCCGAGGTCGAGCGCGATGAGGAGCGGATCGGGCGGCACGGGGAAGAAACTTGACTCGGCGAAGGCGAGAACACCGAGCGCCGGCGTTCCGTACGGCGTCTCGGCCCAGTGGAGCACCCAGTCGTACAGCCTTCGAACGATGTGACGGCGCGGAACGGATTGTTCGCTCATCGGATACTCCTCACGAAAGCAAGCGTTTCCTCATCA
>CAYNMQ010000301.1:0-786 GCA_964398245.1 uncultured Spirochaetales bacterium
CTCTGCGGCGACGGCGACCTCATGGAAGGCATCAGTTACGAAGCGGCGTCGCTCGCGGGGCATCTCGGCCTCGGGAAACTCATCGTGCTCTACGACTCGAACGACATATCGCTCGATGGGCCGACCTCGCTTACCTTCACCGAAGACATCGCCAAACGCTTCGATTCCTGCGGATGGCAGGTGCTCACCGTCCCCCACGGCGATACCGACATCGAGGCGATAGACTGCGCCATAGACGCCGCGAAAAAAGAAACGACGCGCCCCTCGCTCATCGTGGTCAAAACGACCATCGGCTTCGGCGCTCCCAACAAGCAGGGCTCCTCGGCGGCACACGGCGCCCCGCTCGGAGAAAAAGAGGCGGCACTCGCACGGGAAAGGCTCGGTTTTTCCGGCATTCCTCCCTTCACCGTCGAACCGGAAGTATACGAACATTTCTCCGTCGTCGCCAAACGGGGGAAAGAGAAACGCGCCGCATGGAAGGAACGCTTCGAACGCTGGCCCCGCGAGTTCCCCGATCTTGCCGCCGAGTGGAGTAGCGGCATGCTACTTAACGCCTCGTCCGCGGCAATCACTCCGCTTGCCACCTTCAAGGTCGGCGAAAAGATAGCGACGCGTAAGGCAAGCGGTGTCGTGCTCAACGAAGCGGCGAAACGCATCCCGTGGCTCGTCGGCGGCGACGCCGATCTCAGTTGCTCGACGCTTACGGCAATCGAGAACGGCGGCTCATTCTCGAAAGAGAACCGCGCCGGACGCAACCTCCATTTCGGTGTCCGCGAACACGCGATG
>CAYNMQ010000301.1:796-1411 GCA_964398245.1 uncultured Spirochaetales bacterium
CGCGATGGGCGCCATTGTGAACGGCATCGCCTGCCACGGCGGCCTCCGCCCCTACGCCGCCACCTTCTTCAGTTTCGTGGACTACCTTCGTCCCGCGCTCCGTATGGCGGCGCTCTGCAAGTTGCCGGTCATCTTCATGTTCACCCACGACAGCATCGCCGTCGGCGAAGACGGCCCCACCCACCAGCCGATAGAACAACTCGCTTCCATTCGCTGTATGCCGGGCCTCATCGTGCTCCGTCCCGCCGATGCCGCCGAAACCGAAGCGGCGTGGCGCTTCATACTGACCTACACCGCAGGACCGGTCGCACTCGTCCTCACCCGTCAAACCGTGCCGGTCATCGATCGCACCGGTCTCGCGTCGGCAGAAGGCCTTTTCCGTGGCGCCTATGTGCTTGCCGACGCCGAAAGACCGCACGCGACGCTTATCGCCACCGGCTCGGAGGTATCGCTCGCGCTCGAGGCTCGAACACTTCTCGCGCAACGCGGCATATCCCTGCGGATCGTTTCGATGCCCTCGCGCGAGATATTCGAACGGCAGGAAGAGGCATATCAGCGCGCCCCCCTCGTCCCCGGACTCCCGGCCATCACGCTCGACGCGGGCGCCACTTTCGG
>CAYNMQ010000301.1:1421-2164 GCA_964398245.1 uncultured Spirochaetales bacterium
GGAAACAAAGGGCTCTCGATAGGGATAGATCAATTTGGTCACTCGGCGCCCGGCGAAGAGGTTGCGGCCCGATTGGGGTTCACGCCGAAAGCCATCGCAGAGAAGATCTCGGCTTTTCTTTCTTGTTCCTAGACCTTACGCTTTCTTCGAGATTTCAAAAAACTTGATTAATCGTTTTGTTTTCTTTATCATCACCACCGACGCAAAACGGTGGACAGAATGAACTATCTTGCCGCATTCAAGGAGTACCTGCTTCATGAAAGGCGATACTCCCCAAAAACATCAGAGAGTTACGGTTTAGACATCGAACTCCTCGAGCGGCATTTCTCGGGGGAAAAGGAGCTCATTTCGCTTGACATCGAGGATCTGCGCGCCTACCTCGGCGACATCTATCACGAGGTCTGCGCTTCCTCGTTGCACCGGAAGATATCGGCGATCCGTCATTTCTATCTTTTCCTGCACAAACGCGGCTACCGTTCCGACAATCCGGCGGTGACCCTCGCGTCGCCGCGCAAAGAGAAATATCTCCCCTCCTGCCTTACGCTCGAAGAGATGCAACGCCTCCTCGACTTCAACTATCCTCATGATGAGAAGGGACACCGCGATCGCGCCATCATGGAGCTCCTTTACAGCTCCGGCCTTCGCGTCGGCGAAGTGGTCTCGCTGCGGATCGGAGACATGGATTTCTCGCAAGGAACGCTTCGCGTCCTCGGCAAAGGAAAGAAGGAACGGGTGGTACCGGT
>CAYNMQ010000302.1:0-2148 GCA_964398245.1 uncultured Spirochaetales bacterium
AACGCAACAGAAATAGTCGTTCGGGTCGCAGCCGGACGAAGGACCGATGGGGTCGCAACAATGGTCGGGATCCTGATCCCACTCGCTGTAGTAGCCGAGGGGACAGGGGGTGCCGTCCTCGAGACAGGCGACCTCGTCGCGGCACTTCGGGTTTGAGCAGTGGAAAACGCGGCAGGCGCTCCGCAGATTGCTCGCCTCGACCGAGAAGGTCGGGGGAATGGTGGGGTCGTTCTCATAGGGGTATTCGACCTGCGAGTCACAGCTGATCGAAGCGCCGCTCCTGTCGAAGCACTGGGTACAGCCCACCGTGTCGCTTCCCACCCATGTTGATGAATCTGCCTCAGGGGACGCCGCCTTGAAATAGTTGGGGTTGGCCGTGTTGGTGCAGGTGGCGAGGTCGTTGCCGTTGTCGTCGCTTATGATGACCGACTGCCAGTTCGCCTTCACCATGTCGCGCACGGCGGTGGTCGCCGCATTGTCGGAGGGATCGAATCCCTCCCAGCACTGGCCGGCGCCGCCGGTCGCCTTCCACTGGCGCGTCTTGCAGATGTAGCTGTCGGCGCTGCGGCGCCGCGGCGCATAGGAGAAGCGATGATCGTCGGTGAGGATTATCTTCATCGCATCGAGCGAGGTGGCGAACTTCCAGTTGAGCCAGAGCCCCGAGCGAGTCACCATCTCGGCGGCGTTGTCGGAAAGGCACCGCCAGTCACGCCGGTCGGGGCCGCCGATCTCGCCCGTCACCCCGTCCACCGTCTGGGGGGAGTTGGGATACTGCGAGTAGGTGTAGTCGCTCGTGTCGGGGATGTCGGCGCCGGTATCGGTGGACCAGTCGTAGAAACAGAGGTCATAGGAATAGTTGTTCCGTGCCGGATTCCATGGACCGATGAAGCGACAAGCCTTTCCGTTTGGTTCTCCCTCCGGATCGCAGCCGCCGGCGGTCTCGGTGTACCCCGGTTCGGCGTAGCGGGTCGGGGCCTCGACATTGGCGCAGAAGGCGTAGAGTTCATCCCGTGCCACGAGCAGCGACCCGGGCGGGACATCGCCGCACTTTTCCTGGGCGTCGGAGCAGTCTATGCTCGCGCCGCACATGAGGTTGGCGTTGGTCTCCTGACAATCGGCGAGGGCCTGTTTACAGAGGGCGATGGACTTGTTTATCTTCGCTTTAGCATCGGCGCAGGTTTCTATGTAGCCGCTGTAGGCGAAGGCGTTCATCTGTTCCGAGGTGTCGAGCACGAGGATGGTATTGAGTACTTGGGAGGTGGCGATCATCGCAAAAACATCGTCCTTGAGGCTTTCTGCCGGTGACGCGGCGCGCGAGGCAAGCGGCGCGAGCAGCGCGACCGCCGCGCCGAGGAGCAGTAAGAGTTTCGTTCTCATCGCCGTATCTCCCGCATCAATTGTTCCTCTTCTTCAGGCAGGTGGTCAGCCCGACGCTCTTCATGGTGCCATAGTAGTATCCACTGAACCCGCTCACTATGCCGGCGTCACTTTGCACGGTGCTCCCCATCGGCAGAATGTCGGAGACATCGACCGTGACATGGTAGCAAGTGTAATTGGCCGAAACCGGGAACTCGGAACCGGGGAGTACCGTCGTGTTATCCCCGACGAGAAGAATGGTTGCTTTTGCGCGGTAGCCGAAGATCGGAAATCCGGGAGCACCGTTGGAGCGATCTACCAGTAGTCGGGGAACGGGATCGTCGGCGGTATTCGAAGCGTTCACATAAATAGCATCGGGTGATCCGGGGGCCGCAAAGAACTGCTCGGTGAGATCGGCCAAAGCGACCCGGACGCCGGCATCGGCGACAAGCGCCAGTTTGCGTGCCGCGAGCGCCTGCCCCGCCCGCTGGCTCGTCTCGGAGATGCGGGTCATCGTCGAGAGGGCGAGGATGCTCACCGAGAGAAGGATGAGCGCCGCCATGAAGACCGCGATGCCGCGGGGGCGCCGCGCGCGGCGGAAAAGGGAGTCGAAGCATCCGTTCCGCATGGCGTCACTCCAGAAGGTGCTGTTTGAGATAATCATAGTTGCGCAGGTGGACGACCCGCGAGAAGGCGGCGTATCGCTTGCCGGTGTTGGGGGAGGCCGAGTAGCACACATTGTTGTTGGCGCCGTCCTGGAAGAAACAATAGTTGAAGGCATTCGTTCCGCTC
>CAYNMQ010000303.1:0-2119 GCA_964398245.1 uncultured Spirochaetales bacterium
TGATCCTGCTGCGGATATCTGGGGCCTCGCGAACGATAAGCCCTGTTCATATCAAGCGATCAGGGCAGGGTCTCCTGCCTGCAGAGTGGCAAGACAACTAGCATATTCCTTCTTGAGCATAGCGACCTTTTCGAGCGCCTTCTCGTATTCCTCGGCAAAGGCAGTGCGTTTCTGCTCGTAGCCGTTCCTTATCTCGGCGACCTTGCGATCATAGGCCGCCTCGTATTCCTTCTTCGCGGCGGCGAGCCGCGCGAGCGCGGCATCGTATTCCTCCTTCCACTGGGCAATGCGGGTCTCGAGGAGCGTCTTCCGTTCCCCGATGGCGGCGGCGAGCCGTTCCCTGAATTTCGCGAACTCCTCCTGATAGTAGGTGACCATCGCCGCCGCGTACTGTTCCTTGAGTTCGATGACGAGTTCCCTTACCGGAACGATCTTTTCGATGCGCCACGCGTTGCTGCCGCAGAAGGCGAAGCCATACTTCATCTCTCCCTTCCGCGCATTGTTGAGCGCCTCGGAGATGCAGTACTGCGCTTCGCGGGCATCGCAGGACTCGAGACAGCGCCACGGACAGCGGAAGTCCTTTCGTTCGCCGCGCGCGACCTCGTCGAGGAAATCGTTGCGAATCGCGCGGCCCGGCATCCCGACGGGACTCTTGATGATGACGATGTCCTCTTCGCGGCAGGCGACATAGGCCTCCTTGAACCGGCGGTCGGCGTCGCATTCGTCGGTCGCGACGAAGCGGGTCGCCATCTGGACCCCCGACGCGCCGAGATGCAGGATGCGCCGGATGTCGTCGCCGGTGTAGACGCCGCCCCCCGCGATGACCGGAACGGGGCGATCGAACCGTTGCGCGAACTCCTTCACCGCGGCGATCACTTGAGGGATTATTTTTTCCAGCGCGTAGGCCGGGTCGTCTATCTGCTCGACCTTGAAGCCGAGATGGCCGCCCGCCTCGGGACCTTCGACCACCACGGCGTCGGGGATGTCGCGGTAGTGCTTCTCCCATGAACGGAAGATGAGGTTCGCGGCACGCCCCGACGAGACGATGGGAACCACCTTGACCTTGGCGGTGCGCAGTGCGGCGACCGGAATGTCCTTTATCGGCAGTCCGGCACCGAGGAACACGATGTCGGGCCGTTCCTCGACGATGACGCGGAGCATGTCCTGAAAGTTGTTGACCGCCACCATAAGGTTGACGCCGATGATGCCGCGGGAATTCTCCCGTGCCAGCCGTATCTCGCGTCGTAAGGCCCGGATGTTCGCCTCGCGACCGTTCTCGCGATAATCGGGCTCCATGAGGCCGATGGCGTTCGCGGCAATGACGCCGATGCCCCCTTCATTGGCGACGGCGGCGGCGAGGCCGGAGAGCGATATGCCGACCCCCATACCTCCCTGAACGATGGGAAGCGTCGCGGTCAGATCGCCGATGGTCAGCGTGGGCATCGAGAAAAAGCGCATGAGAGGCTCCTCATTAGTATCTGTGGGAACACCCTAACAGGTATGGAACGATATGCAATAAAATCGAAAAGGTTTTCGGATACGGATCACTCCGCCGGCGCCTCTTCGGCGGCCGGCTCGGGAGCGGGCGCCGGTTCCGCCGCAGGCTCTGTCGTCGGTTCCGCGGCAGGCGCTTCCGCCGGTTTTTCTTCCGCGGCGGGCGCCTCGGCGGGCTTCGCCTCGGGTGCCGGAGCGGGCGCTTCGGCCGGCTTCGTCTCGGGAGCGGGCGGATTATCAGGCACCTCCTTCTCGAACGAGTAGCGGAACGAAACGAGCAGGTTGTTCTGTATCTGCCAATCCTCGGTCACCTGCGGCTGGCGCACGACCGAAAGACGGTAGCCGACCGAGAGCCATGGTGCCACCTCGACCCCGAGGTTCGCGCCGAAGGTGTAGTTGGTGAGATCACCGGCGCTCCGTTTCTGCGGATCGTCATAGACGAACGGCACGAGGATGTCGGCGGTCGCGCCGTAGGTGATGGGCGCCTTCAGCGTGTAGGTGCCGGCGAGCATCGCGGCGAAGGCGGCGCCGAGCTGGTTGAAACTCTTCACCTGCGTGAGCGGTATCCGTCCGGTCGCCTTTCTTGGCGTCGGCGGCCGATGTCGGAACGGCGTTCGCCTCCTTG
>CAYNMQ010000304.1:0-314 GCA_964398245.1 uncultured Spirochaetales bacterium
CGCGCGCACCTCATCTTCGCCGGCGGTGAGGAACGAAATGAGCCCGAGCGTCTCGTAGGCGGCGTGGATGAACCGGGCTCGTGCCGTTTCCGAAAGCCCGAAGCCGGCGAGGAACTCCTTTTGCTCATCGGGCGTCATCTGCGCAAGGTCCTTTTCGAGCGGCGCGCAGACCGAGAAAAAGACGATGCCGTCGCTCGTCATCTCAGCGGTGAATTCAGGCGGCAAAGCGGCGCCTCCTTCCGGCTCGTTGACGAGCACCAGTCGTTGCGGGAGGGGGCGGAAATTTTAGTTCGCGCGGCGCCAGAGCTCGGCTG
>CAYNMQ010000304.1:324-2114 GCA_964398245.1 uncultured Spirochaetales bacterium
GACGAGAAAGAGCAGATCGGCGGAAATGGTGTCGGCGGCAGGCAGTGTCCCGTGTTCAAGCATACCGTGGAGTTTTCGAATCACCGGCATCTCGGGAGGGTTCTTGTGCTCTTTCGCTTCGCGTTCGAGACGTCGCTCGGCGGTTACAAGGTCGGTGAGAAGAAGCTCCTCCTTGAGTTTATGGTATTCCTCAGCGGGATTCGTCGGTGCGGTGGTCATCGGCGAATCGAACGCGCGGATGACGAGAATGAGGAGGTCGCGTTTTTGGATGAGGTTCTTGCCCTGTGCCGGCAGGAGGGCGTCCTTCGCGGCGGCGATATTATAGTCGGAAAGGATGAACTCGGCGTAGGTCTTCTTCTTCGGCTTGTAGATCTCCGTCAATCGGTCTATCCGCGGATCGGGGACCTTGATGGTGCCCAGATTCTCCTCTTTTTTCGCTTCGGCGATGCCGGTGAGCGCCTCGAAGAGGGTCGTTTTTCCCGAAAAGGGAAGTCCGATGAGCGCAGCGCGCATGAGAGCCTCCGTAAGCAAACAGGGCGCACTATACCGCACCGGCGTGAGGAGTCAAAAACAAAATGCGGGGAAACTTGTCAAACGGGACGGTTTCATACATGATGGGGACGACACGGCGTAAGGAGGGTACGATGACGCAGTCGCGCGGGAAACTCGGCATCATGGCCTGCAATTCGGGACGGGCGTTCGCCGATGAGGTGGTACGCCATCTCGGGGCGATCTACGAGCGCAAAGGGATAACCGACGGGTTCAAGTATATCGTCTCGGAGGAGGTGCATTTCGCGAACGGTGAGGTGAAGACGGTGGTGCACGAGCCGGTACGCGGGTACGACCTCTATGTCATCCAGCTCATGGACGACCCGCTTGCCCCTCATTCGGTCAATGATAACCTCATGGCGCTCGCGACGGCGATAAACGCCGCCTACAACAGTGATGTCGAGAGCGTCACCGCGGTCATCCCGCAGTTCCCCAACAGCCGGCAGGAGCGGCGCAAGGGACGCGAGAGCCTCCCCGCGGCGATGGTGGCGCAATTCCTCGAGGAAAGCGGCGCGCGCCGGGTCCTCACGATAGCCCTCCACGCCGAGGCGATCGTCGGCTTCTTCCGCAAGGCACGGCTCGATAACCTCCACGCCTCGAAGGAGATCATCAAATATCTCTACGAGAACAGTCTCATCACCCAGAACACCGTCGTCGTCGCTCCCGATGTCGGTTCCGCCGAGACGGCGCGCTACTACAGCCGCGAACTCAAGTGCGACATGGCGATGGTCATCAAGGAGCGCGACTACTCGAAGCCCTCGACCGTCGTTTCGACGCGGCTCGTGGGTACGGTCAAGGATCGCGATGTGCTCATCATAGACGACATGATCGCGACCGGCGGTACTCTCATTGCGGCGTGCAAGACGCTCAAGGAATACGGCGCGCGGCGCATCGATGTCGCGGTCACCTTCCCGTTCTTCAACGGTGAGGCGGTCGCCAAGATAGATGCGGCTTGGAAAGAGGGGGTTCTCACCTCGGTCGCCGGCACCAACGCGGTCTGGCGCGGCAGGAAGTTCGCCGAGGAGCATCCGTGGTACCATGAGGTGGATGTGACGCGTCTCTTCGCCGAGGTGCTCTACCGCGTCAACCACATGAAATCGGTTTCGGAACTGTTGGTCTAACGGAAAAGGGGAAATTTCATGCTGCAGATAGAACGCGTCGCCGGTCACAGCGTCCTCATGGAAAGCGACATTCCGTTTCTCAAGGTCTTCAAGAAGGGCAAAGTGCGCGAGGTGTACGAG
>CAYNMQ010000305.1:0-2111 GCA_964398245.1 uncultured Spirochaetales bacterium
CAAAAGAGGAACATGAGGACATACCCGAAGTTCGCCCCGAGATGGAAGAACGACTCGACCTTGACCTTCCACGGGACCGGCGCGCGGAGGATGGTCGGAAAGAGCTTGAGAAAGACCTGTATGGAGCCCTTCGCCCAGCGGAACTGCTGTGACTTGAAGGAGGATATCTCCACCGGCAGTTCGGCGGGAACGGTCACTTCGGGCAGGTAGATGAAGCGCCATCCCTTCAGTTGGGCGCGGTAGGAGAGGTCGAGGTCCTCGGTGAGGGTATCGTGCTGCCAGCCGCCGGCGTCGGCGATGGTGCTCTTGCGCCAGAGCCCGGCGGTGCCGTTGAAGTTGAAGAAGCGGCCGCTCCGGTTGCGGGCGGTGTGCTCTATCATGAAGTGGCCGTCGAGGAGGATGCTCTGACTTTCGGTGAGGAGCGACCAGTCGCGGTTGAGGTGGTCCCACCGCGCCTGCACCATGCCGATCTGCGGGTCGGTGAAGTGGTGGATGGTCTTCTCGAGGAAGTCGGGCTCAGGCAGGAAATCGGCGTCGAAGACCGCGATGAACTCGCCGCGGGCCGTCCGCAGTCCGTTCTCGAGCGCGCCCGCCTTGAATCCGGTCCTATCGTCGCGGTGGATGTACTTGATGTCTATCCCTTTTCCCCGTATCTCGGCGCACTTGCGGGCAGCGATGGCGCTCGTCTCGTCGGTCGAGTCGTCGAGCACCTGTATTTCGAAACGGTCGAGCGGATAACGGATCGCGGCGACCGCATCGAGGAGGCGGTTCACCACATATTTCTCATTATAAATGGGAAGTTGTATCGTTACCGTCGGCAGATCGTCGAAGAAAGCCGCCGGAGCATGCCGGTTGTTCCGGTGTTTTCGATACAGACAGATCATGTAGTAGCGGTGCGCCCCGAAAATAGAGAGAAGGAGCAGGAGGAACAAGTAGCCGAAAAGAGCAAACTCTCTCATGGCTATGGAACCATCATCACATTACTAACCACGCCACCCCCATCATACGCCGAAGGATGCCTATGTCAAATTTTTAGGGGGGAGAGATGGTCAGGGGCACTCGGGATATTTCATGATCTGCAGAAGGGCTTCGGGAAGAGGCTCCCCCTCTTCGAGGTCGAGAAACGGCAGTTCGCGCGGCGGGTAGAACTCGATCGTCTCGGCGACGAGGGCAAGGCGACCTCCCTCCAGTGGGTTATTCTGCCACGCCTGATTGACATGGACGGTGCCCCAGAATCCCATCGCCACGATACACGGGGTGCCTCCCGACCAGCCGATGAAACGGAAGCGGACCAGTTTCTTGTTGAAGAAGATGGTGTCGGTGCTGTTGACCGAGTAATCGTCGAGCGTTATCGGGCCGGGAGGGAATTCTATCTCGAGGTAAGGGAATATCTCGGAGCCGTTCACGAAGGAGTGCTGCCGCACGAAGGTGGTGTAGAGGCCGCCTCCTGCCGGCACCGTCGAGGCGGCGGCCCAGGTCTCGGCCGCCTCGGCGGGGGGAATGGGGCGGTTATCGGCGTACATGCCGTAAAAGGCGTCGTAGCGTTGGAGCCCCTGTTCGCGGTAGACGGGATCGTTGATCTTGCTGTCGTCGAGGATGTATTCGGTATAGAAATCGAGCGTGACGACGCCCCACACACTCGTCTTCTTTTTGCATTCGACCATGCGCCAGCCGGAGCAGTCCTGCTTGCAGGTGGCGATATTGGTGAGGCCGGGATTCAGTTTCGCGCAATCGCTCGGCGCGAAGTCGCACCGTTCTCCCTTCTCGACGAAGCCGTTGCCGCACGAGGGGCCGGTGTCATCGGGCATGACCGGGACATCGTTCTCCGCGATCGGGGCATCGTACTCTTCATCGGGCCACTCCTCTCCGCCGCCGGTATCGGTCGGATAGGCGGTGTCGGGGGTGCCGGAATCCCACTCGGGAAGGTCGCCTACTTCTTCGGTGTCTTTCTTCTCGCACGCGCCGAAAGAAAGCGCCAGAGCGAGAATAACTACCATAAGACCTATGCGCATGACCGCCTCCTCTCGTCTATGGTTGCGAAATCATTATACTCGTGATGTCGCCCGCCGCCAGTTCTTCTTCGTTTCCCGTGGCGGTGCGGACGACGAGGC
>CAYNMQ010000306.1:0-2088 GCA_964398245.1 uncultured Spirochaetales bacterium
CGCGATGAAGTACGAGAGCCGGTTTTCCGGCAGCGGCGGTCAGGGGGTCATCACGGCGTCGGTGATACTCGGCGCGGCGGCGGCGCTCTACGACGGCAAGAAGGTCATCCAGTCTCAATCGTATGGTCCCGAAGCGCGCGGCGGCGCGACGAAGGCCGATGTCATCATCGCCGACGAGAGGATCTTCTACCCCAAGGCGCGGCACATAGACTACCTCGTGAGCCTTACTCAAAAAGCGGCCGACAAGTTCATAAAGACGCTCAAGAAGGGAGGGACGGTCATCGTTGACAGCGATTTCGTCGAGGTGCCCGAGTCGGCCGATTACCGGCTTCTGCGCCTGCCGCTCACCTCGAACACCCTCGCGAAGTTCAACCGCCTCACCACGCTCAATGTCGTATCGCTCGGCGCCTTCGTCGAGGTGAGCAAACTGGTGAGCGTCGAGTCGGTGAAGAAGGCGGTCGTCGAACACTCCCCCTCCGGATTCGAGGAGATGAACCTCGCCTCGTTCGATCTTGGCCGCGAACTGGCGCGCGCCGCGGCGAAGTAAGCGTCAATCGGCCGTTCTCGGCTCGCGGGCCCGCAGGAAGAACGCCTTGTCTATGAAAAGGAGGATGTCCTCCTCGGAAACATTCACCGTGCCGGTCACCTTCACCTGCTCTATCTCCTCGATGAGCACCTGACGGGTCTTGCGGAACGCCCGGTGCATCTCTCCCGAGAGGAACACATCGGGATAGAGATGGTCGAGCAGTTCCATGATCTCGAAGAAGACATCGAGTTCGAGCGCCACCTTCGGGGGGAGAAGTCCCGCGGTGACATCCTGAAGGAACGGGCGGATCGAACCGGCGAGCAGTATCTGCCGGTGCAGCCGGTCGAGGTCCTCGGCCTCGGCGGCGGCGAGGGCGTCGGTCAGGATGTGCTCGGCGATGGTGAGGTCGCGCACGATGGTGTCGGCGCGCCGGTCGTCGCTCGTCGGCGGCAGGAAGACGCCGCAGAACGATTCGAGCCAGCGCGGCGCGTCGAGCAGTTCATCGGCGGGCGCGAACGAAAGGGCGTTCTGTATCTCCATGAACTTTTCGGCGATGAGCGACGCGGTGACCGCCTCGCGGAGCTCCACGATCATCTCGCGGAGAGAGTATCCTTCGGCCTCGGTGAAGACGGTCGGCTCCTCGAGCGATTCGCGGACGAGTTTCTGAAAACGGGCGAGGTAGGCCTCGCGGTGTTCCGGTTGGGCCGAAGGGCCCGTCTCGCGGTACCAGAGGAGGAAGTCAATAACGCCGACGAGCCGCTTGTTGAACTGTTTGGCGAGGTGGCGGGTGAGAAGAAGGCGGTAGTCGCCGTGAGCGAGAAGAAGGGGGCTCACGGTGCGCTCCTCGAGCGGGTAGAGCAGGCGCATCCGCTCGATGAGCGAGATGAAGAGGAACTGGGGGATGAAGTGGGAGAGGTTCTTGTCGACGAGGTTGATGGTGTGGGTGACGATGTGGTGGAATATCTTGAGCTCGTGCTTGAGGTAGCCGTATTCCTCCTCGGAGACCTTGTGAAGGATGGTGTCGAGCTCGCGGCTCGTCCGCCCGTAGAGCGGGCGCAGGATCGTCTGTATCGGCTCGCCTATCGTCTTCTTGGCGCTCTTGAGCAGGTGCATGGTGAGCGCGATCGCGTAATCGAGCGTCACCCAGAAGGTCGGGCGTATCTCGTAGAGCGCCGATATCTCGGTCTTCTGCCGCCAGATATAGGGAAGAAGCGCCTCGCGGTCCATCTCTTCGAGCGCGTTGACGGCGGCGAACGAACGGTAGTAGGATCTCAAAACAGCTTCTCCTGCGGCTCTTTTGGGTCAAGGCCGAACTTGCGGTAGGTGCGCGCCGTCGCCACGCGGCCGCGCGGGGTGCGGGCGATGTAGCCCATCTTCATGAGATAGGGCTCGTAGACCTCTTCGAGCGTCCGCTTCTCCTCGCTCACCGCCGCCGCGATCGCCTCGATGCCGACCGGGCCGCCGCGGAACATGTCTATGATGGTCATGAGGATGGTGCGGGCCAGCTGGTCGAGGCCGTCGTCGTCTATCTCCATGCGGGAGCGGGCGTCGCGCGCGATGGG
>CAYNMQ010000307.1:0-2084 GCA_964398245.1 uncultured Spirochaetales bacterium
GATTGCGAGTTGCCGCGGGTTCGGCAGGTACTCGATGACCCCGAGGCGTTTCTGCGGAGTATGCGGGGAAAGCGGGTGGTGCTCGATGAGATTCATCGTCTTTCCCATCCGTCGGAGTTGCTCAAGATCGCCGCGGACCACTACCCCGAGGTGCGTATCGTGGCGACCGGTTCCTCGATGCTCGCTGCGTCGGGCCGTTTTCGAGATACGCTGACGGGGCGTAAACGGACCCTGTGGCTCACGCCGCTCTGCGTGGCCGATGAAGAATCGTTTGGCGAGGATCTTCCGCGTCGCTTCCTCCACGGAGGACTGCCCTCCTTTTTCCTTGCTCAGAAGGTACCGGAACGCGACTTCTCCGAGTGGATGGAGGCGTTCTGGTCGCGCGATGTCCTCGATCTGTTCCGGCTCGAGAAGCACTTTTCGTTTCAGCGGTTCATGGAACTGCTCTTTGCGCAGAGCGGCGGCATCTTCGAGGCGACGCGGTTCACCGCGCCGTGCGAGATGAGCCGACAGACGGCGATGAACTACCTGCGGGTGCTCGAGACGGCGCTCGTGGTCCATGTGGTGCGTCCTTTTTCGACCCATAAGCCGCACGAGATCGTCGCGGCGCCGCGGGTGTACGCGTTTGATACCGGCTTCGTGTGCCATGCGCGCGGATGGGATCATCTGCGGCCCGATGATATGGGTATCCTGTGGGAACACTATGTGCTCAACGAACTTCATGCCCGTCTTCAGGATCGCGATATGGTCAACTACTGGCGCGATAAGAGCGGCAACGAGGTCGATTTCGTCGTTCATCGGCGAGGAGGCGGAATCTTTGCCATCGAGTGCAAGTGGAAGGCGGGGGAATTCGATCCCGGGGGAATGGCGGCATTTCGTCGGCTCTACCCGGAAGGAAGAAACTATGTCGTCGCTGCCGATGTGGATAGACCCTTTTCGCGAGAGTACCGGGGGATGACCGTAGCGTTTGTGCCGATCCGGGGGGCATGGTTGGAGGAACTCACCCCTGGCCCCTCTCTTGGGAAGAGAGGGGAGGCGGAGCGAAGCGGAGCGGGGTGAGTTGAGGGAAACAACAAGTTCCGTAAGGGTCTTGTTTCCGGAAAAAAAAGGAGCATACTCCATTTTGGTTGGCTAAATCGGGAGGAGAGTAGAAAGATACTATGATGAAAAACACGGTCGACTTATCGAAGTTCAACAACTCATGGTACAAGCCGGGGTGCTTTCTGTGGCGCTTTCTCTGGTTCATCAAGGGGCGCATCCTCGTGAACACCTACCTGCCGTGGCCGATGTGGGTGAAGCGCTTCACGCTCCGCTTCTTCGGCGCGAAACTGGGGCGCGGGGTCGTGATAAAGCCGAAGGTGAACATCAAATATCCGTGGTTCCTCGAGGTGGGCGACCATGTGTGGATCGGCGAAGGGGTCTGGATAGACAACCTCGGCAAGGTGACCATCGGGAGCCATGTCGCGCTCTCGCAGGGGGCGATGCTCCTGTGCGGCAACCACGACTACAAGAAGGAGTCGTTCGACCTCATCGTGGGGCCCATCACGATAGAGGAGGGCGCGTGGATCGGGGCCAAGGCGGTCGTCTGCCCGGGAGTGCGGGTGGGGAGCCACGCCATCCTCACGGTCGGGTCGGTCGCGACGAAGGACCTCGAACCCTACGGAATTTATCAGGGAAATCCGGCGGTGAAGGTGCGGGAGCGGGTTATATCGGGCAGTTCCAGCCGATGAGGCAGCCGGCGGCGTCGTAGACCGGCGTCGGTTTGTAATTGTCGCCGCAGTCGGGCATCTTCAGGTCTGTCGCGGGACAGCCGGGATCGTTCGGATCGGTGCCATCGGGCCGCATACAGAGGCCGTTCACGCAGACAAGCCCCGGGCCACAGTCGAGGTCGGCGTTGCAGGGGATCGGTTTGGTCTCGCCGAAGCAGTCCCATCCGGTCGGACAGCCGGTCGCCGTGTCATAGATGGGCGATATCGTGCCGTTCGGGCAGAAGTCGGGGTCGGGGTAGGCGAGGTCGGGGCAGTTCGGGTCGCTGTACCAGCGGCACTCGAAGCCGAGGAAGCCGCCCGTCTCGTCGAACACCG
>CAYNMQ010000308.1:0-2082 GCA_964398245.1 uncultured Spirochaetales bacterium
GCCGCTTTTCGGCGGCATGCCGGTCGCCGAATCGCTCGGCATCTGCCACGATGAGAACGACTGCCCCCGGGTGCTTTTGCGCTTCAAAGTGCGTCCGCTCGAAGGACTTCCCAAGAATGCCCTTTTCCAGAACACCGCCCTCATCTGGGACGCCGTGCTCGGGGAAGGTTCGGCTTACCGCTCGAATCAGGGGCTTGCGCTGCGCAGTTTTCTCGATCAGGCCTGCCCCGCAACGGTGACCGACCCCTACCCCGCAGGAACCACCTGCGGCGAGACGCCGGATAACGACAGCGTTACTGACGAAGACGCGAACCTATCGGACGAAAGCCTCTCCGAGAATGAACCAGACAACGACGCCTCGTCCGATCCGGCAGACGACGATATCATCTGGGAAGATGAAGAAAGCGGCTGCGCCTGCGCGCTCGCTGCCTGATGCGGCCTACGAGGAGAAATCCTCCCAGCGGGTCCTCTTCTGCTTGAGCATCTTGCGGAGCTTCATGACCGCCTTCGCCTCGATCTGGCGTATGCGCTCGCGGGTGACCCCCATGTCCTTCCCGATCTCCTCGAGCGTGTAGGTTTCCGGCTCGCCGATGCCGAACCGCATGCGGATGACCTTTTCTTCACGCGGCGTAAGCCCCGAGAAGAGTTCGCGGATAATCTCGGCCATGTTCTGCCGCGCCGCGTACTCCTCGGGCCCCATCGTTTTGGGATCCTCGACGAAATCCTGCAGCTGGCTGTCCTCGTCCTCCCCGATGGGGGTCTCGAGCGATATCGTCTCGCGCGCCGAACGCCACACCTTGCGGATCTTGTCCTCGGGGATGTTCATCGCCTTCGCGACATCGGCGATGCTCGGCTCGTAGCCGTTCTTGTTGGTGAGTTCCTTGATGGTCTTGTTTATCTTGTTCATCATCTCGATCATGTGGACCGGGATGCGGATCGTCCGGCCCTGATCGGCGATGGCGCGCGTGATGGATTGGCGGATCCACCAGGTCGCGTAGGTCGAGAACTTGTAGCCGCGGCGGTATTCGTACTTGTCGACCGCCTTGATGAGGCCGATGTTCCCCTCGGCTATGATGTCCTTGAAGTCGAGGCCGCGGTTGTTGTACTTCTTGGCGATAGAGACAACGAGCCGCAGGTTGGCCTGAATGAGCTTGTTCTTGGCGGTGCGGACCGCCTCCTCGGATCGCCTGAGCCGCTCAACCGCCGCCCGCAGCTCTTCACGCGAAAGACCCGTCTCCGCTTCGAGCTTCTTGATGCTCCGCCGCGTCTGCGTGATAAGTGCGTATTTCTCCCGGACCGCTTCCATCTTTCGGCGATCGAACAGGGGAAACTTCCGCGGGTTCGACAGAAGCGCGTTCATCTCGGCGAACCGCATACCGAAAGAGCGCTCCGTCTGCTCTATGCCCTGCTCGAGACGCTCGACCTTCTCCTGATAGTTCCGCAGGCGTTCCCCGAGAGAGTAGAGGTAGTTCTTGTTGAGGCGCATATCAAGGACAACGCCGACCATCCGCTCCAGGACATCGGCTGCCGCCTCTTCTTTGCGCTGGGGATTGCGCACGCTCCGCGCCTGCTTGAGAAGCCTGTCGCGCTCGCGGCTCAACTGCTTGAGTTTATCTATGTGCCGGGAGAGGTTCTCGACGGCAACGCGTATCCTCTCGACGGACGGGTCGACCGCCGGTTCTCCCGTCTGCTTCACCGCCGACTCGGCGGCGGTTCCGGGTTCCTCCTTTGCCGCATCCTCATCGGCATCTGCCGCCTCTTCCTCGCCGTCGTCCTCGTCGTCCTCCTCGTCCCCTATGTTCTCCGATCCTTCCATGTCGGCGAGGATCTCATCCTCCTCGTTGTCCTTCTCGGGCTCCTCCTCGGCCTCTTCGGCATCCTCTCCTTCTTCCTCCCCCAGGTCCTCGTCACTTTCCCGTATGACCTCCTTGAGCGTCACCTGCTCGTTCATGAGCTTCTCGGGGATCGTGATTATCTCCTTGAAGGTTATGAACACCGAGAGCAGGGTCCTGATGATCCCCTTTTCCCCCTCCTCGATGCGCTGGGCAATGGCGACCTCCCCTTCTTTCGTGAGAAGGGGGA
>CAYNMQ010000309.1:0-942 GCA_964398245.1 uncultured Spirochaetales bacterium
CCTCCCGACATCAAGTGAGCCACACATCACACCTACCATAAACGAAACCCAAAGACAAAAAAAGGCCGGCCCGAAGGCCGGCCCGGAAAATGAGAAAGACAAACCCTTAACCGCCGCAAGAACCGCCTTTCGGAGCGGGCTGGTTCGGGTTGCCGGCGGGCGGCTGGGTCGAAAGGACCTGATCACACCCTTTCTTGCCCGGGTTCTGCGCGCAGAACTGCCGCTTGATGTCCTCGGCGGCGATGCCCGAGAACTTGAACTTGTTGTTCGCGAGCCATGTCGGGCTGGCGCCGATCTCAAGACTCTTCGCGATCTTGATGTTCTCGCGGAGGAGGTTCTTGCCCTCGTCGCCGGTGGCGCATTTCTCGATCTTCTTCGCGTCTATCCCGCCGACCGCGCACTTTTTCCAGTCTTCGGAGCGGATGTCCTGATTGCGGCACCAGATATAATCCATGTATTTGTAGTTCTTGGGGTAGTACTTCATCACGCAGAGTTCGCGGATGTTCTCGTCGACCTCGGGCTGACCGTGGAGCGCGCGGAACCCGCCGTCCGGCGTCTCGTCGGCAATGAAGTTCACATGGAAGTCTATCTTGTTGTCGAACGCCTTGAGCACCTCTTTCATCGCGTCGAGCCCTTTGACGCCGTAAGGACACTGACTCATGACGAAGACATCGAGACGATCCTTTATCTCCTTGCGGCACACGAGACTGTTCTTGCAGGTCTCGTCATCGCAGTCGACCTTGCCATCATTCGTATCGTCTATCTGGTTGTCACAGATCTCGGCGGTCGGGTCGAATTTGCCGCCGACGCGGAGCATTTTCTTGTCGCCCACGTCGAGCATCCAGCGAGAAACCTGCTGGAAGCCGGCATCCTCGGTGACATTCTTGTCGAAGAGGAACGCGGGAAGGAAACTTCCTATTACGAAGCACATATCCCACAACG
>CAYNMQ010000309.1:952-2073 GCA_964398245.1 uncultured Spirochaetales bacterium
GAACGCGGGAAGGAGCTTCGCCTCGGTGTCCTTGAGCGTTTCGTAGAGCTTTTTCCCCTCTTCGGTGCCGTAGTCTATCTTCTTTTCGACGAGGCCCGGGAAGATGTTCTTCATCTGATTGATGATCGGGTCAACGACGCAGTTCTTGCACCGCGCGTCGGTGAGAACCGTAAGATCCACCTTCTTGGGCGCCGGGATATCGTTGCACGCCTGCGGCTTCTCTACCTTGAACTCATTGCAGAAATTGCGCATGAAGTCGGTCTCGGTGCGACCGCCGCGGTAGCGTTCGCCGTTCACGAAGATGGTCGGCGACCCGCTCGCCTGCTTGTTCTTCGATGCCTCGAACGATTCTTTGAGCAGTTTTTTCCCCTCGTCGCCGTCGGCGCACGCCTTGATCTTGGCGGCATCCATTTTCGCTTCCTTCGCACAGTCATCGAAGTTGTCGGGGATCTTGCGGTATTCCTTGTTCATGCACATCATGAGGTCGAGCGCCTTGACCGGATCGGCCATCATGGCGCAGATCTCAAGGAGATTGCCTTTCACCTCGTTGTCACCGTGCATCGAGGTCAATGTCCCGTCCTCTTTCTCCTGCCCGATGAAATACAGATTGAAGTCGATCGCTTTGCCGAATTTCTTGAGCGCCGGGGTCACCCCGTTCATCACCTGCACCCCGAACGGGCACTGCGACATGATGTGGAAATCGACCTTCACCTTCTCTTTCGGTTCTTTCATGCTTTTGAGCTTGTCACACGAAACGGCCGCCATCGCAAGCGCGACCATGAAAACCACGATGATCTTTTTCACGAATGTCCTCCACAGGTTATTTGATAATCACACCGCGCAGATCTCATCATTACTCTCTGCAGGCGGCCTTCTCTCTATACCGTTTCGTGTCGTTTGTCAAGGAGAAGAAGCGGGTTTTTTCAACACCTTCGTCACTTGCAGATAGTTTCCTTGTGTCGTCGTCGTTTCTGGGCTATGGTTAAGTGGTTGGCAACTCTGTGATGAGGAGAAACGGCCATGACTGCGCTCACCTCGCTTGCGGATCTCCGCCGCGAACTTCACGAGCACCCGGAGCCGGCGTTCCATGAGGCGAAGACCCGTGAGATACTGGAACGGTT
>CAYNMQ010000310.1:0-2060 GCA_964398245.1 uncultured Spirochaetales bacterium
ATCCCCCTCCGGGTCGTCGCGCTCCGAGACGTAGGCGAGGCGCCTGCCGTCGGGTGAGATAGCCGGAGAGGTGTGCTTCGACGGGTGCGCGGTCAGGCGCACGCTGGTGATCCCCGCAAGGGTGCGCAGATAGATGTCGAAGTTGCCGCGGTCGCGGTCCGACGAGAAGAAGAACATGAGCCCCTTTTCGCTGAACACGCCGTCGATCTCGGTCGACTGTTCGATGGTCACGGGGACCACGCGGCCGACGTTCGACTCGAATTCCTTTTTCAGGATCTTGCCGTAGTTGAACAGCACCTCGTCGCGCCTTCCGCCCTTGCAGGAGAACGAGGACAGAAGGAGGCACGCTATGAGAAGACACGCATGGTAAAGGGATCGCCGCTTCATAGTCATTTCCTGATCCATTTTCCTGAGTTATCTTGAATCCAGTCTCTGTCTTTCGCAAAGGCGCGCTGCTCCTCGGCGAAACGCCTGCCGAACGCGGCGACGTCCTTATCGCCCGGTTCCTTCATCCCCGACTGCACGAGCACCCTGCGGAAGATCACGCGCCGTGCGCCGTTCTCGGAGTCGATGAAGTCGGCAAGTTCCTTCTTTCGTTTCGCGTCGCTCTGGTAGCGCGGCGTGCCGATGTACTGCACGAAGCCTTCGAGCGTTTCGCCGACCGCCCCCTCGTCCTTGTATTCGCGAAGCTTTGCGGCGTTGCGCTCGCGCTTCGCCAGCGCGCCGTAAAGTTCCCTGTCGCCGGCCGCTCCCGCGGAGATATTGGTCCGCACCGAGGAAACGACCCATGCGTCCTTTTCAAGCTCGCGGTAGTCGCCGACGATCTGGCGCTCGATGACCGTCTTGTTCCCGGTCAGGTGGATGTCGGGAGGCGCGACCTCGATACAGCTGGGCACTTTGCTCGATGCACAGGAAGCCGCGATCGCCGCCCCGGAAAAAATAACCGCGATGAATATTGCCTGTCGTTTCATGTAAATCATTCCTCCCTGACCTTGCTCAGATAATCCTGTATCGGGACCCTGTCGAACTGTATCTTTTCGTCTTTGATACCGAAGACGTAGCCGATTCCCCCGCGCGCCAGCGTAACCGTCGTGTACATGAGGCCCTTGTCGAGCCTGAAGTTAAACCCCTTCACCCGCATCGAGTTATCCATGGCGCACTGACCTATGGAACCGAGCTTCGATTTTCCCTTCTCCTCGCTCAACCCCTTCATGCGCCTGTCGGCGAACTTGCGCCCGATACGGAAGATATTGATGTTGCCGGTCACGTCAAGCTCGCGCGAGAAGTCCTTCCCCTTGCCGATGATCCCCTTTCCGGCAAAATTTGTGGTGAGCGAGAGCTCCGCATCGCGCGTCTTCCTTGACGGATCGGGATCGTCCAGCGTGCCGATATCGACGTTGGTTACATCGAGCACGAGCTTGTACTCCATGTTCTTCGGCTTCATGTCCATGAGGTTGAAGAGGATGCTGCGCCCGTAGAGCGCGCCGCCCAGGACATACGCCTTCATCTTCTCGATCTCAAAGGTGTTGTTGCGGAAGAACATTGTCGCGGCAAAGTCCTTTACATACTCGAACTGGACGTCGCGCGCCGGGTGCTTCGCCTTGATGGAGCGGATGGTGAAGTTTTCCTTCTCCATGAAATACTGGTTGGAGATGAGCAGGCTGCGGTCGACTAGGATGCGCGAGGCGCCCATGCGCGGCGTGAAATAGTATTCAAACGGGAAATTCATGTTGAAGTCCTCGACCGACATCTTCGAGGGGGCGTTGCGCACGTTAAACTTCGCGATCCGCATGGAGCCGAAGGCGCGCCCGTTCTTCATATCCCCCTTCACCTTCGTGGAAAGCTCCACGTCGCCGGAAAGGTTCCAGTCGCCGTAGACCGCCTTCATCCTGTCCTGGCGGTAGCGCACGGCAAGCGAGAGGTCGGTAGCGGGGCCGGGAGCGTTGCGCAGGTCGACGACGCCGCCCGCGTCGACAGAAAGCCCCTGCCCGGCACTCCCGAGATGGAAGCGGTGGAGCGCGAGGCGCTTCTCGCGCTCGCGCTGCGCCACGTCAACCGAC
>CAYNMQ010000311.1:0-2059 GCA_964398245.1 uncultured Spirochaetales bacterium
TGAGATCCACATGAGATTGGCTCGCCTTTTGATGGATAAGGGACTCTTGATGGTCGCCCGTAAACTCGCGTATCAGAGCAAACAGATAGACCCCGAGTATGCCGCCGCCGCGGAGCAACTCCTGAAAAAGATAGATCAAGTGCTTGACTACTACAAAAGAAGCAGCAAGGTGATCCGTGAACAGTAACGCTCGGTAAAGGAGTCGCAGTGTGGCGCTGATCGGCATAGATCTCGGGACGACGAATTCCTGCATCGCCTACATCAAGGCAGGCAAACCGCAGGTCGTACAGGATATCGGCGGCCGCACCACGATCCCCTCGATCGTCTCCTTCGTCAAGAACGAAGAACGCAACGAGGTCATCAAGCTCTGCGGCTATCCGGCCTACCAACAGATGCTCGTCAACGCCGAGAACACGGTCTACTGCATCAAGCGCTTCATCGGTCAAAGTTATCGAAACCCCGTCGTTGCCCAACTGAGGCCCACACTCTCTTACAAAATAGTTCCCAACGAGAAGAACGAAGGGATAGAGATATACATCCCAGCAACCGACAAGCGATATACGCCCGAGGAGATATCCTCATTTCTCCTCACCGAACTCCGATCGATCGCCGAACGACACATCGGCGAGACGGTTTCCAAAGCGGTGATAACGGTGCCGGCTTACTTCAACAACAAACAACGGCAGGCGACCCGCGATGCCGGCCTCATCGCCGGCCTCGAGGTGATCCGCATCATCAACGAGCCGACCGCGGCCGCGATGGCGTATGGCTTCATGCAGGGCGGGACCGAAGAAAAGCTGCTCGCGGTCTTCGATTTCGGTGGCGGCACCTTCGACATCACCATCATGGAGGTGAGCAAAGGCACATTCAATGTCATCGCGACCGCCGGCAACACCTTCCTCGGCGGCGAGGACATCACCAACGCTTTGTTCGACCACCTTATGGCGGAGCTCATGCAGAAGCATGGCATGTCGGATATAGACGACAAGCTGGTCATCCAGCGGGTACGCGATTACGCCGAATCGGCGAAACGGATGCTCTCCACCCAAGAGAAGGTCGGCATAGAGATCCCGTATCTCAAGGAGACGAGCGGCAGTTTCATTCATTTCAAGACCGAGGTGACCCGTTCGACGCTCGAAGAGCTGGCGATGCCCATCGTACGCAAGACGACGGATACTTTCGATCGAACGCTCAAAGAGATAAAACTCGATGCCAAACGACTTGACGGCATCATCCTCATCGGCGGTCAAACCCGCATGCCGCTGGTCCAGCAACTCATCAAAGAGCAGTTCCCCCATACGCAGATACTCAAGAACATCAATCCCGACGAGACGGTCGCCATCGGCGCCGCCTACCAAGCGTTCCTTCTCGAAGACAAGAGCGCCTCTCCACAGGCGCAGGAAACGCTCCTGCTCGATGTCACGCCGCACAATCTCGGCATCGCGATCGGCAAGGACATGTTCTACACGCTCATCGCCAAGAACTCGACGGTACCGACCTCCGTTGACGATATCTTCGTCACCTCGCGCGACAATCAGGACCGCGCGCGCATTCTGCTTTTGCAAGGCGATTCCCCCATCGCATCCGAGAACGAGGTGCTGGGGGAGTTCGAACTCACCGGTCTGCGAAAGGCGCCGCGCGGCGAGGTTAAGATACGGGTCACCTACGAGATAGACATCAACGGCATCGTCACCGTCGAAGCGGTCGACCTCGATACCGGGCAGAAACAGAAGATAACGGTCGCGTCAACGAGCAATCTCTCGACCGAGGATCTAAAGAAAAAGATATCGGAGAACAGCGATTATTACCTCGAACTCGCCGAGAAGACCATCATGGACGAGCTCGTCCGTAACATCACCGACCACATCTACGAACTGGAGAAGATGAAACCGAAACTCTATCAGACATTCTTGAAGAACGACCTCGGCGTCGAGCAGATGGACAAGATGGAGATACTGCTCACGAGCACCAAGAACTACCTCAAGAATCCCGATCTCCGACTGGAGAAACTGCAGGATATCGAAGCGAAGCTGGAAACCCTCAGGAACACCTACAGCAC
>CAYNMQ010000312.1:0-2054 GCA_964398245.1 uncultured Spirochaetales bacterium
CCCTTTCGTTGGGAGAGCAGTCCGAAGAGACCTATCGGCGGTGGTACGAAGCGGGGGCGCACCGCTATCTGTTGCGTATCGAGACCTCGAAGCGTGAACTCTACCGTTCGCTTCATCCCGACGATCACGACTTCGATGCCCGAGTGGAGGCCATCCGGACGCTCTATCGCCTCGGCTATCAGGTGGGTACCGGCGACATGAACGGACTGCCGGGGCAGACGACCGCCGATCTCGCGAACGACATTCTCTTTTTCGAAAAGATGGATGTTGCGATGATAGGGATGGGCCCCTACATCCCGCATCACGACACGCCGATGTGCAATTCGATACCCGATTGGCCGGCGGTCAAGGAAAAACAGTTGCGCCGTGCGTTGCGGATGATCGCGGTCGTTCGCATTCATTTGAAGGATGTGAACATCGCCTCGACGACGGCGCTACAGGCGATAGATGAGACGGGGCGCGAGATGGGACTGCTCGCGGGGGCCAACATCATCATGCCGAATCTTACCGATACGCGCTATCGGACCGGCTATCAACTGTATGACGGGAAGCCGTGCATGGACGAGAACGCGACGATGTGCGCCGCATGTCTCGAACGGCGTATCACGGCGATCGGGGAAACGATAGGTTACGGCGAGTGGGGAGACTCGCCGCACTTCATCAATGCGCGAAAAGGAGGTACACCATGAAGGCCCAGCGCGGCGATACGCTCCATATCGGTATATTCGGGCGGCGCAATGCCGGGAAGTCGTCGCTCATCAACGCGATCACCAAACAGCAGATCGCCATCGTGAGCGAGGTGCCCGGTACGACCACCGATCCGGTCTTCAAGGCGATGGAACTCTTGCCGCTGGGGCCGGTCACCTTCATAGACACCGCCGGCATCGACGATGCCGATGGGACGCTCGGTGCCGAACGGGTACGTCGCTCGGAACGGATCCTTGCGAAGACCGATTTTGCTCTGCTCGTGGTGCCCGCCGATGCGGCCGACTTTGCTTATGAGGATCAACTTCTTGCCAGTTTCGACAAGTATCGTCTCCCGTTCGTCATCGTGCTCAATAAGGTGGATCGCGGGGTGAGCGAGGCGGTGACGCACTGGCTCGCCGGCCGTCCCGCCGTACGGGTCGTGGCATCGAAGGGGGAGGGGATAGAGGAATTGAAGAGGGCCATCATCGAAACGGCGCCCAAGAACTGGGAACCGCCTTTTTTGCGCGATCTCTTCAACCCCGGCGATGTGGTGCTCCTCATCACGCCAATAGACCGCGGGGCGCCTAAGGGACGCATGATCATGCCGCAGGAGAAGGCGATCCGCGAGGTGCTCGACGGTCATGGCATCGTCGTGGATGTCACCGAATTCGAGGTCGAAGCGGCCCTGAAGGCGCTCACCGTGAAGCCGGTGCTCGCCGTGACCGATTCTCAGGCATTCGAGAAGGTCGCCCCGGTGGTTCCTGAGGATATCCCACTGACCGGTTTTTCGCTCCTTTCCATTCGCCAGAAGGGCGATCTGCGGCGCATGGTCGAAGGGGTGGCGGCGGTGATGACCCTGAAACCGGGCGACAAGGTGCTCATCGCCGAAAGTTGCACGCACCACCCGATGGAGGATGACATCGGGCGGCTCAAGATACCGCGGTGGCTCGCCGAGTATGTCGGTGGACCGCTCGATGTCCGCGTGGTCCCCGGGTACGATTTCCCCGACGATCTTTCGACCTACAAACTCGTGGTGCATTGTGGCGGATGCACGCTCAACCGACGCGAGGTGCTCCGCCGGCAGTCAATTCCTGAACAGTTCGGCGTCCCGATGACCAACTATGGCGTTCTCATCGCATTTCTTCGGGGCGCTTTCCCGCGCGCCCTTTCGCCGTTCCCCGACCTCTACGAGGAGTTCAAAGGCCTCAAAGGGCGCTGACCGAACACCATTCTTGACGAGACCGCTCTTTTCTCTTACGATGGTTCGTGGCGATGGAGTTCGCCGTAACCGCCGCGTCGCCCCTGCCGGCTGATGACTCCTGCACAAGAACGAGAGGAAGGGAGGCAGGTGACATGCAGCGTCTTCT
>CAYNMQ010000313.1:0-2053 GCA_964398245.1 uncultured Spirochaetales bacterium
ATCGGGTCTGTTTGCTCATCATCAGGAGGGATAGATGAGCAAGAAAAAGAAGGCGATGGCGAATGATGCGTTCTTCATGGGTCTCCTCCGTTGCAATGGTCGTATCTAGCGGAAGAACTATATGCCTGTCGCCGATAAATGCAACTTCGGTCAGGTCAGGGGAGCGGGATGAAAGCCGGCGCGGCATTGCCGGGGCCGTTCGTTCCGGCAGTGTCGGACACCGTGTCCGTGATGGCGTTGTAGGAGATGTGCGTGCTGAAGAGCGGTTGCGGGTCGGCGATGGAGTCGAGCGTTCCGTCATAGGCGGTTATCTCTTCGGGCGCGAGCGCCCGTCCAAGCCACGCGTGGTGCATGACGGTGATGTCGCTTTCGGAATAGAGCGCGTTGAGATACTTCTGTCCGCCGAACATGAGCGGATTGTCGTTGACGCTGTCATCTATCGGCGCGGCAAGCACGAGTGTTTCGGCGATCAGTTCGTCGTCGCAGTAGAGGAGAAGTTTATGCGTCGCCACCTCAAACACGATGGCGAGCGTGTACCAAACGCCCCGCTTCACCGGCATGACATTGTTCTGGAGGTATTGCCACCCGCCTATTCGGACCCACCCGAACACCACGCCGTCGTTTTCCCCGTCGGCGCTCTCCGGTATGATCTCAAGTGCGACATCTCCCTCCTTGTCCTGCCATGCGTAGCCGCGGAAGAAATGCCAGCCGTAAGGGCCGGTGCTGTCTGGGGCGATCATAACCCGCTCGATGATGGTCCACTCGTTCAGCGTCGAGAGGACGCCGGTTATCGGGGGGAATTCGACCCTGTCGAGTTGCGCCGCGGTGAACTGCGCCACATAGATCGCGTCGCCATCGGGGATGACGATGTCGTCGTCGGGGACCGCGTCCTTGTCGACGACCGTGTCGTCCTCGCATGTTGCGTCATCCTCGTCGGTCGCCGCGCCGTCCTCTTCGACGGCATCTTCGTCGGGCTGGGATACATCGTTGGCGATCTCATCCTCATCCGTGACCTCGTTGCACATGGTGTTGCAGGCCTCTATCGAGGTGTTCGTGCCGTCGAGCAGGTCGAGGAATTCGTCGCAGGTGAGGGCCGCCGCCCCGACGAGGCACTGTGCAGCAAGGTCCGGGTGATAGTGGTCGCACACCGATGGCCCGAGAAACTCGGCCTCGAAGTTCAGGACGCAGAGGGTGTCGCCGCCCAACTGTTCATAGAGGCTCGCGTCGCACTCCTTAATCCGGGCGCAGAGGATCTCCGAGAACTCGCTTTTCGAGACCTCGGTCGCGGCCGTGTCGTCGTCTGGCTGGATCATGTCGTCTGGCTGTGCCGCATCGTCTGGCTGTGCCGCATCGTCGTTCTGCGACGCGTCGTCGTCGGCGAAGGCGTCGTCCGGTCCGGTCTTCCCGCCGCCGCCACAGGCGACGAGTGCTAAGATCGTCATGATGCTGAAAATGACAGGGCGCATAATCACCTCCGTTCGTTTGTGTTGTATACTGCGTTCAGCAGTTCTTCCGGTTGATGGGTTCCGATGAATATCCGTTTGCCGTTTACGAGCGTTATGGCGAGGGCGCGGGTGCCGCCCATGGTGTAGCAGGTTCCTTTGAACTTTCCCCAGAGGCGGTGTTTCTTGCCCCAGCCGCCGAAGTTGCGGAGGGGGCTATAGTCAACGAGTTCGACTTGCGCAATGTCGGCGAAGGCGATGCGGCGGAAGGGTTCGAATGGTGCGAGGCGGTAGTAGATGCCGTCGTCGCGCACTTCGGTGATGAGGCGGATGTTGATGAGGAGAAGGGGGATGATGGCGCCGGCGATGACGATGATGGCGATGGGGATGGCGCGGAAGCCGGGCGGGTTGGGGCGATTGGAAGAATCGAGTATGATCGCGACGATGGCGACGAACTCGACGAGCGATGCGAAAACGAGCGAGGTGACGAGCGCCTGCCGGTCGAAGTGTTGGGTCTCGGTGTAGCGGATCATGGGTGCTCCTTTATGTGGTCGCCGTGTCTTCCGTGCGCGCCGCTTCGCTTCCCCGATACTTGCTCAGCGGCATCGCGT
>CAYNMQ010000314.1:0-2052 GCA_964398245.1 uncultured Spirochaetales bacterium
TACAACGCACGCACCTGATGCAAGGCAGGGCCAGACTTCAAGAACGGTCGCATCACCGGCGAAGGGCACCTCACCTTCCCGAACGGCTGTGAATACACCGGCGGGTTCAAGAACGGCAAATACAGTGGCCCGGGCGTCTTCACCTGCCCCAACGGTCAACGGCAGGAAGGCATCTGGGAGAACGGCAAACTGACGCGCAACGCTGACAAAGAGACCGCTTCTCCCTCTGAGGAAGAGGAAGAAACTCCCGAAGACCCCCTCGCCGAGTAGGCGATGACCCGATGCCACTCAAAAAGTTGCTTTTTGGCGCGATTCCGTTAGAATTCGCCCGTTTTTGGCTGTTATTGTAGTAAAGTCAAGAGGTTAGCAATGTTCACCGACCTCCGCAAAAAAAGCGGCTCTCTCATCGTGTACCTCATGTTCGCCGCCATCATCATCACCTTCGTCATCAGTTTCGGCCCCGGCGATCAGGGATGCCGGGCACAGCCGAACTGGGTCGCCATGGTCGGCGGCGATGTGATAACGCAGGCCGAGTTCCGGTTCCTCTACAACAACTATTACGATTTCTATCAACGGATGATCCCCGAGTTCAACGCGCAAAAAGCGCAGGAGATGAACATCGCGAAACTGGCGCTCGACAGCCTCGTTGATGTCGTGCTTCTCGCCCAGAAGGCCGAGAAACTCGGGTTCGCCGTCACCGATGATGAGATACGGAAAGAGATAACCGAGACGCCCTATTTCCAGCAGGGCGGCTCCTTCAATCGCGACCAGTACAACCGTTTCGTCCAGTTCCAGATGGGCATGACGGTGGCCGCTTACGAAGAGAAGGTGCGCCGCGACCTCCTCGCCAAGAGACTGCGCGCCTTCCTCAGCGATTCCGCCGACATCTCCGAGGATGAGATGAAGGAGGAGTTCATCAACACCAACGAGTCGCTCGATGCCCAGCTCTTCGTGTTCGGCAAGAGCCGCATGAAACCGGAGGCCGTCGAAAGGCTGCGTCAAGCGGTGAACGAGGGCGAACTGAAGGATTTCCTTGCGAAGGAAGAAAAGCGGGCGCGATCGTTCTACGAGGACAACAAGGCCCGCTGGACGAAAGACGACAAGACCGTCAAGCCGTTCGAAGAGGTCAACGCGGAGATAGCCCGCGAACTGCTCCTCGACGACCGTATCGCCGCCCTCGCGAAGGCCGACGCGGCAAAGACCTATTCGCTTCTTTCCAACCCTTCCTACAAGAGCGAGAACCTCAAGAAGGATCTTCCCGACTGGGATATGACCCCACTTGCCCAGAACGGCATCCGGAAGAATCAACCGTACATTCCCGATCTCGGTGTCGCCCCTTCTCTCGTCAAGACCCTCTTCTTATCGGTCGGTCTGACCGCCATTTCACAGCCGGCGCCGATCGAGGTTGACGACAAGGTGGTCGTGGCGAGGATACTCAAACATACCCCCGCCGATATGGCGAAGTTCGAGACCGAGAAAGAGACCATCCGCCGCTCGCTCCTGTCGGCCAAGGCGCGCGAGATAGTCGAGAGCTATCTGAAGACCGTGCGCCAGAAGACGACCGTCGAGCTCAACGAACAGTGGCTCGCCGTGTTCCGGAAGACCGGCGGCGAATAACCGGCGTCACCCCCATGATGACGGGCGATCGGCTCCTCAAGATCGTGACCGGAACGCTCGTCGCCGCCTTCGTGATCTTCGCGATCGTCGTGGTCTCCCGCGAACTGATGCGCCGGAGCGACCCGCTCGCGAGAATAGCCGAAGAGACCTGCGACACCGTGACCGCCGCCGGCGCCGATGCGCCGCCGGGAGCATCGTTCCTCCCGTCCCCTCCCTCCTCCGCCGAGGAGGCCGCCCGGATCCCCGGCTGTCTTTTCATTGACGCCGCGGTACGCGATGCGACCCCGCTTTCCAAATCGTTCTTCGCTCATGAGACCGTCCCCGGCTGGGATTACCTCTATCTCGGTCCCCGCGGCGTCCTCGTGATACGCGACGCACGCTCCTTCAAAGCCGAAGCCGACGCCATTCCCTCCTGCATCAGGCAAAACGCCTGCC
>CAYNMQ010000315.1:0-2043 GCA_964398245.1 uncultured Spirochaetales bacterium
TTCCTTCTGCCGATAAATGTCCTTCTCCGGTTCCGTCAAGGGGTCAGCGACATCTTCGTTTTCGATATGCCGGTCTTCATTCTGGCAACCGTGTCGGTCATGATCTTCTACTTCTTCGCCGAGGTCATGGTCATCAATGAGACACGGAGCGTCGCCCACCGATCGAAATTGAGCCCGCTTCTCTACCTGCCGATAACCATGTCCATCGGCATCGGGCTCACCGTCAACAACGCGCGGGCGGTCCTTGAGGCGCTCCTGCGCCGCCAGAGCCCATTTGTCCGCACACCGAAATACGATGTAGCGAAAAAGTGCCCCCAGAAGACGCACATTCAAAAGGTTCTTTCGAACGCGTACCGCTCGAAGGCGGTAAGCTGGACCACCTTTTTGGAGCTTTTCTTCGCCGTCTACTTCACCTACGCCGTCTACTTCGCCATCTACAGCGCCCTCTGGTTCAGCGTGCCGTTCCTCATGCTCTTCCAGTTCGGGTTCCTCTATACCTCGCTCGTGACGCTGTTCGGAGAACCGATCGGCCACCTCTGGCACACGATACACCATCCGCGCTGAACGACGGGCCGTTACCGGCAACGCCAGATAAGATCGGTGGATAACGGCGGTATCGCGTAGTCTTTGAGATCCTTTTCCTCGCGGAACAGCTTGAGCAGATAGAGTCCCTTCCCCGGGAGCGTCACCCCGGCACAGGATCGGTCACGCACCGCGATGATATCGGACATCGCCTCAGGTGGGCGGTCACCCCGCCCCATCTCCACGAGCGTCCCCGCGATGATGCGCACCATGTGTTTGAGAAAGCCGTCGCCGACGAGATCTATGGCGAGGAGCGGCCCCGTCTCGGTGACCGCCGCATGATGGATCGTCCGCACTGTCTCTTCGACATCGGTGTTCGAGGCTTGGAATGACTTGAAGTCGTGCGTACCGAGAAGAGACGACAACGCGGCGCGTATCGCCGCCACATCAAGCGGCCGATGACAACGCCACACGAGGTGTTCGACGAACGGCGAAAGGGTGTCGGTGCGGCAGATGAGGTAGCGATAGTGCTTCCCCACTACGAGCGTCCGGGCGTTCCGATAGCCGGAGACCCGTTCGACCGCCATGACGCGAATGTCGGGCGGCAGTAATGAATTGAGACCAAGACGAAGGTTGTCAGGCGGTATCTCGCGCACCGCGCGCACCGCGGCAAGGAACTCGACGGCGTGAACCCCTTCGTCGGTCCGGCCGCACCCCGAGGGCGGGGACAGGTCAGGCGCATCGAGTATCCGCTTGAGCGCCTCGTGGAGCGTCCCCTGCACCGTGGGGACATCGCTCTGTATCTGCCAGCCATGATAGGCGGCGCCGCAGAACGAAAGATGCAGAATATACATCTCAGTAGTCGAAGATGATACCGAACTCGAATCGGCTCGAGGAAAGATCGAATCCCTTTTTCGCAAAGAAGTTGTCAACCCGCTCGAGCCGATAGTGGGCGAAAAGCGCCGTATCGAGGATGCCGGTCGCTTCGCGCAGTTTTATGGCCGTCTTGGGATCGATGAAGTTGAGCGATATCTGGATGCCGACGCTTCCGTGGAGGCCGAACTTGCCGCCGTCCTCGGCGAGTTTCCGGTCCTCGGTGATCCACCAGAAGTAGTAGTCGAGCCCCGCGGCGAGATACGGGCGCACCGGGAACTCATAGACCGGGCGCAGTTTCAACTCGCCCATGACCGGCAGGATGTAAAAGTAGCTCCGCTCGGCGCCCGGGGTACCGTCGAGTTTGAGGGAACGGCCGCGCAGTTCGGTAAATCCGATGCCGGCATGCGCGGTCAGCTTGAGGTACTTACCCGCCGGGATGTCCATCCCGAAATGGAATGCCGGGAGGAGGTTGATGTCGCTCGTGAGCACCTCGTAGATGGGGCTTCCAGCCACCCTCCGATCAAGGTTCGATGGGTCGTAGAATCCAAAGGCAAAGAGAAAGTCGCCGTGCACCTCTATCTTCTCGCTCTCCTTCACTGATCGTTCCTTCTCCTTCTTGGGCGCCTCGCGATCCACCGCCAGCGC
>CAYNMQ010000316.1:0-2028 GCA_964398245.1 uncultured Spirochaetales bacterium
ATAGCGAAGGGGACGAACGGCGCTCCATTCGCTTGCCGATGCTCGATACGGCGCACGGTCCGGCGCTTTCGCCTATGCACGACGATATCGTATTCACCGGAAACCTGCGCGGCGCCGACAAGGATATCTTCTTCCTTTCCCTGCGCGATGGTCGTCTCACCCGCCTTGTGCTTCCCGGCAACCAGTACAGCGCGTCGTTCGATGCCGAGGGGCGCGTTCTCTTCAGTAGCGACGAGGGCGATCGCATCGTACCGTTCCTGTTCGACCGGCAGAAACAGGTGACCGCACGCCTCTTCGAGCCATTCTTCATGGCGCTTTATCCGCGCCATATCGGCGGAAAACTCTTCTTCGTCGGCTTTGATAACGATGGCTACTATCCCGCATGGACATCGTTCAGTCCGGGCGAGGAGACCGTTTTACCCGCCGGTGCGCTCGTGGAAGTCGCGGAAGAGAGGGGGGAGGAAAAACCGGTTCTCGAACTCGAAACGGCACATGGCTGGGAAGGGATGTGGCCCACAGTGCTCGTGCCTGATTACCGGGCGAGTCTCCACATGCAGAAGATCGGGGCAACGCTCCTTGGCGATGCCGATACCGGTCGGCGTGGCTATTCGCTGTACTTCGGCAAGGTGTTCGACGCATCAGACCGCTACGAGGCGCGCGCTCAGTACTATGATCGTGACTTCATGCCGAATTTCCGTTGGCAGGCATCCTACTTCTGGTACCGCGGCACCTATGGCGATCCCGAGGTGCAGACCTATCCCGGTACGCTGCAAGAGTTCGATACGAGTGTTTCGACCTCGGTGCACTTCGATTCTCTGCTGCCGATCGGGCCATCGCGTCTGTACCGTCTCGGTCATTCGCTTTCGACGAGCCTCGGGGTGCGCCTGCGCGATGAGACGGTGCTCAACGACCACACCGATCCCACCGTGTTCCCGTATGCGGCGCATGACGGCTACAGCCTGCGACTCGGTGGCTCCTACAACCTTTTTCTCGATTTCTCGCCGGGAAGTTATCTCCTCTTTTCGGCGATGGACCAGAGCGCTTTGCGCGTGCCAGTCAGTTTCTCGCGCGAGGTGCACAATGGGCTTACTCTCCTGACGATCACGCCGTCCATCACCTACAGTTACCTCTTCGGTGCGTCGGGAAAGGCGGGTATCGTCACCCGGCACCAATTTTACACCTCGTTCCTGCGCGACAGCCGCTTTTCTATCGGTGGCGAGGAGACGCAGATAGATCTTGCGAATCTCGATTACTTCATCTATGGCTACGCCCCCTCGGTCACGGTGCGCGGCTACGGCGACGAGGCGCTTGCGGCGAAACATCTCTACTTTTCGAACACCGAACTGCGGTACCACATCCTTGCCATAGAGCAGGGGCTCGGCCTCGTGCCGCTCATGATCAAGAACCTCCAAGGTGCCGTCTTTTTCGACATGGGGGCGGGGCTTGCCGATGCCGATCCCAAGAAGGAGCGCTTCATCGCGGGCGTAGGCACCGAACTCAAACTGCTTACCTACTGGTGGTACCGTGTGCCGCTCTTGTTCACGCTCGGCGCGGCGCATGGTCTTACGGGAAAAGGGCATCTCAACATCTACTTCTCGATGGGGAACAGTTTCTGAGGCATAGGGGAGGTTTTCCTCTTGCAATCTTTCCGTGCTTCGCGTAGTCTCTTTTTATCGAGGGACAATACAGGTAACGATGGTGCCTGCGCACGATAGTCGGGATTTTCTCGTCATTTTTTTCAACCCGCCCCAAGTCGCTCTCTTGTCGAGAGAGGGGAGGCGGTTTCTCGGAACGCGAGGTGAGTTCGGACGGGGGATTTTGTTCCTTCTTTTTCTCTCCGCTTGCTCTTCGCCAGAATCTGCGGTGACCGACGAGAGCGCATCGGTATGCGAAGGTCGCTGTGGGATGGTGGAAGGCGTTCAGTGCGGTCCGTGCGGCTACGGGTACACCTGTAACGAACAGGGCTACTGCGTCGAGATAACGAACGCCTATGAGGTGAACGATGCCGATCGAGGATCTTCGGCATTG
>CAYNMQ010000317.1:0-2016 GCA_964398245.1 uncultured Spirochaetales bacterium
GCTCCGACACAAGGTCTTCGTCTGACAAGTCCAAGTCCACCATATCTGCATCAGCCTCCGCATCCGCTTCGACTGGCAAGTCTGTCTCCGGCAAGTCCGTATCCACCACATCCGCATCAGCCTTCGCCTCGGCTTCGGCTGACAAGTCCTTATCCAGCGATTGCAACGCCTCCACGAGTTCCCCGATATCCACCCGCCCCGGCTTGTCGCACCCGAAAAGGAAAAGGACGGCGAGCAAAAGGAATAAACCTTCCCTTCCCTTGTCAAAGGGAGGGATACAGGGTAGGATTTTCATCAGAACCTCCCTCCGAAACTCACGAACACTCCCTGCGGCGACACCGACGCCTGCACCGGCGCATCCTCCGTCAGGCACATCAGCACGATGCCGGTCGCCACCGCCGCGCCGCCCACCACGAACAGCGCGATCCCCGAGCGTTCGAGGTTCTCGGCGTCGCGGTAGACACCGTCCACCTTGCGCTGGTAGGCATCCACCGAGAAGGTCGGCTTCTGCATCTCCTTCGCCACCGTCGCGGGGTCGGTGAGCGTCTGATAGTCGTCGTAGCGGTCTATCGCCGCGACCGCGAGCCCCGTCCCGACCGCCGCGACCGCGATGCCGATGCCGAGGATGCCCGCTCCCTTGCGGAGGTAGGGGCGCACCTTCTCCGGCTTCTTTTGTTCGGCGAATTGCTGTGCCTTTGCGTGGCCATCCGCCGCGACCGTGTCAAGTTCGCCTTTGAGCGTGGCGCGTACCTCCAGCGTCTCGTTCTCCTTGAGCGCAAGATCGCTTTCGTATCGGTCGGTGTCGCTGACGATGACCGAGATGTGCTTACTGCAGAGCGGGATGGTGAAGACGCCGGGCGCCTTGCCGATCTCGGTGCCGTCCACGATGACCGGCGCCGGGACGGCGTTGCCCTGTGAGTCTTCCGAGATAACCGCGATGCCTGCCTTGCGCGTCTCGGGAATGATCTCTATCCGCCGCTCCTCGCCGCGTTTCACCGCGAACTCGAGGCCGCTCTGGAGATGGCAGGGTGACGAGACGGTCACGCGGTGAAGCCCCGGTGGGACGCGCATCTCGACAGGCGAGAGGCCGGCCGGTCTGCGGTCCACCTCGACCGCGAGGCCGTCGGGGATGGTCGCCACAGTGATGATGGCGAAGTCGGGGTCGAGGTCGCGCGTCACGGTCGTCGGACCGTCAACGGTCACCGTTTCGCTTTTATCGAGGTAGTGCGGCGCCTGAAAAAGGATGGTGTGAGCGCCCTTGAGAAGGTTCTTGCGGCAGGGGAGCGAGGTGCAGAGTAGTTTCCCGTCCACCGAGACAGCCGCCTGAGGCGTTGCGCTCGCGAACTCGACGATGACGAACTCCTGTCCGGCGGCGCGCCAGTCGCTCGTCTCGCCGATCGCCTGCTCGGTGAAGGCGCCCGCGATCTTTGGGACCAGCAGGTCTATCGCTTCCTTGAGGCCCGCCTCGGTGCCGTCGAAGGGGGCGGTCTCGCCGCGGTCGGCGGCGACTTTGGCGAGGTCGGTGAGACTCATCGAGAGAACATACTGGCCGCCGAAGTTGGTGATGCGCGTCTCGAGCATCGTGTCGGCGGCGAGCCGCTGGGCGAGTTGTATGTTGCAGGTCTTGTCGTAGCACTCCTTGAAACTCTCCTTGCGCAGGGCGAGCGCCGCATCTTTCTGCCGGTCGCGGGCGATGACGATGAACGACTTGGTGGCGACGACGCGGTCCCAGAGGTACTGGGTCGCCCGTTCGAGCATCGCTGTGTCGAGTGTCGCCGAAGTGTCGAGGATGTCTATGACGGCGACCTTGCGCTTCTTTTCCTCCGCCACGAGTGTGGCGGTAAGAAGGATCGCGAGAAGAAGGACGAGCGCGGTGCGCATAGAGACCCCCGTCGGGAATGAAACGATGAAAAAGTCTAGCCCATGGGGCAACCTATGTCAAATCCTTCCGTAGGCCTTCCTGGGAAACGGAACAAACATGGTACCCCCCTGAGGAGGATACGGGTGATAGGAGAT
>CAYNMQ010000318.1:0-2005 GCA_964398245.1 uncultured Spirochaetales bacterium
TTAGGTGCTGAAAATGACCCGCAATCCTAATTTACAGAAAGAAAGTTGCTTTATCCGGCCTGACGGCCACCTTCTCCTTTGATAGATAGAAGGAACAAGGTTAAGGGCGATGAATCACAGCATCTCCACGAATGCCTCGAGGCGGGTCTTCTGGCGGCCGTCGAGTTCCTTCTGTGGCTTGTCGCCCTCCAGCGTGAGCACCGGCAGTGAAATGCCAGCCTCTCTGAGCATCCGGCGGAGGATGATGTCCTCGAGTTGCCGGTGGCAGAACGACTGGACATAGTGGATGATGCCGACCACCCCGCGCCTCCGTATCTCGGCGATCGCTTTCGAGAAACGGTATTCGGCAGAGAAGGGGTAAGAGTAGGCGAGATATTGCGCGGTGATGTCCTTATGCTCACCGAGCATCGCGAATTCGCGCTGCATCTCGTTGAAAACGACGATCGCCCCTTTTTGTTCGAGGAACGAGTAGAGGTCGAATATCGGTGGCACCCCGAGATAGGCAAGCGGCTTATCGTAGCGGCGCCATTTCCCTAAGGCGAGATGCTCTTCGGCGGCGGCGAGCGTTGCGCGGACATGATCCCGATAACTCTTTAGATTTCCGCCGAAATCAGATGCGCTTACCAGAATCAGATGATTCTCGAGTCCTGATATTATCCCCGGGTAATGCCACGAAAGTTCGTCAAAGCGTTCGAGCATCTTGCGGAGTGGGAGAAGACTGCGGCGCATTTCCTCAGCCGCTCCCAGCGTGGTACCGAGAAACGAGGAAAAGCGAGAAATCTCAGTCCGTAACGAACGGAGAGAGCGGCTCTGCGGGTAGGAGAAAAGGTAGGTTGGAAATTTTGTTGAAGTTTCGATGATCTCCTTGAGAACGCGGGCGTTCGAGCAGTCGCCCTCGGTCACCGCGACGAAAAGATCGAGCGGATGTGCCGAGGACTGCATCGTTGCGACCGCGGCATGAATGCCTTTTATCCATGCACAGCAACTGCGGGGAAATCCGGTGATCTCGGCATCTTCGACCATCCGTGCCGACTTGGGATCGGCGATGAACACATTGTTGAGGTCAACCGGCTGGTAACCGGCGGCGAGTACTACTTCGACCGGTATCGTCGTCGTGAAGCCGAGTCGCCGCTTTCTTTTAGAGGACATCACCAAACACCCTCCGGACGCACTGTTCAGCCCGCCGCTCCCATTCTTCGAGCGCGATACCGGTAAAGTCGGCGACGAACCGATAAATATCGGCCACATAGGCAGGTCGGTTCACCTTCCCGCGGTGGGGCACCGGCGCAAGGTAGGGAGAGTCGGTCTCGAAGCAGAGATGCCCCGGGGGAGCGACGCGGACTATCTCTCGTATATCCTCGGCCTGCGGGAAAGTGACGATACCGGTTATGCCGATCGACCACCCCCGATCGAATATCTTTTGCGCCGTTTCGAGCGATCCGGTGTAGCAGTGAAAAAGGACCCGCTCTCCGACGGCGGGGAACTCATCGAGGATCGCCATGACCCATTCCTCAGCCTTTCTTCCATGAATGACAATAGGTTTTCCAAGGTCCACAGCGAGGGTCACCATGCGGCGAAAGACCGAAACCTGAGTCTCCTCGGGTGAGAAACGGTAGTGGAGATCCATACCGACTTCGCCGACGGCGATGATTTCATGGGCAATATCCCGTATCCAGCGATCGCTGCCATCCCACTTTTCCGCGTCGTGGGGGTGTATCCCGGCAAGATGGCGGATAACGATCCCTTTCTCACGGTGCGCTTCACCAAGGGAGGAGAGATGAGAAGCCTCGGTGCCTGAAAGGAGCACATTGAAACAGGCCTTTACTCCGGCATCATGCATCTCGTCGAAGAGGGTAGAAAAAGAAAGCCGTTTTCCGGTAACGAGCGATATAAGATGGGCATGGGTGTCTACGAGAGTCATTGAGTTGGCGGTTTTTCCCCGCGTGTTTTTTTATTGGTGCTTTCCCTGTCTTTATCTTTTTCTGCTCCGCTCTCATTGTCAGAT
>CAYNMQ010000319.1:0-1997 GCA_964398245.1 uncultured Spirochaetales bacterium
GCGGCAGGGCTCGCGGTCGATCAGAAACGCATCTCGATATCCCCCCGCGCCAACCTCATCATGGACTACCACCGCACCATAGACCGCGCCCGCGAATCGGCGAAGGAGGAAACGGCCCGCATCGGCACCACCGGCCGCGGCATCGGCCCCGCCTATGAAGACAAGACGGCGCGCATCGCCATCCGGGCGATCGACCTGTTGCATCCCGATACGCTGGGGGAGCGCATAGCGGCGGCGGTCCGTGAGAAGAATGTCCTGCTGAGACACCTTTACGGTTTCACGGACAAGGATCTCATTGACCCGAGAACGACCGCCCGGAAGTACCGGGCGATAGGGGAGCGCATCGCCCCGTTCATCATCACCGACGAACAGGCCTTCGCCGACTCTCTTGCGGGGAAGAAGGTCCTCTTCGAGGGTGCGCAGGGCTCGATGCTCGACATAGACTTCGGCACCTATCCCTTCGTGACCTCTTCGAACACGGTAAGTCCTTACGCCTTCGTCGGTTCGGGCATCAACCCCGGGGCCTTCGCCGAGAACATCGCGGTGATGAAGGCATACACCACCCGGGTCGGTGGCGGCCCCTTTCCGACTCACGACCGAGGCGAGGCGGGGCGTACTATGGTCCAGCGCGGGAACGAGTATGGTGCCACGACCGGCAGGGAACGACGGTGCGGCTGGCTCGATCTCGTGGCCCTCGCTCACACATTCAGGGTCAACCGTTTCACCGCGATAGCCCTCACCAAGATGGATGTCCTCTCGGTCTTCCCCGCCATTCCGGTGGCGGTGGCCTACCGGATGAACGGCACGGAGAGCAACCTCTTCTCTCCCGACAGCGAAACGCTCTCCGCGGCGGAGCCGGTGTACCGCGAACTGCCGGGGTGGGGGAAGGACATCTCCGCCGTCCGCAAGTTCTCCGATCTTCCTTCCGAGGCGCGGGCCTATATCGCCTTCATCGAAGAGAACCTTTCGACGCCGGTGGCCGCCGTCTCTGTCGGTCCCGACCGCGACCAGATGCTGTTCGTGCGACCGATCGGGTGATCCTGCGATGATACACACCATGCCTCCGATAGATCTCGACGGCCTCCAACAGGCGCGTCGCCGTGTGCTTGCGGCCGTCGAACGGCTGAAGGCAGGGAAAATGGTCATCATGGTGGACGACGAGGACCGCGAGAACGAAGGCGACCTCGTCGTCGCCGCCCAGTTCGTGACCCCCGACACGATAAACTTCATGGCGAAAGAGGGACGGGGGCTCATCTGTCTCGCCCTTGACGGCGCCATCGTGGACCGTCTGAAACTGCCTCTTATGGTCGCCGAGAACCAGTCGAAGTTCGGAACGGGATTCACCGTTTCGATCGAGGCGCGGGACGGTGTCACGACCGGGATATCGGCGCATGACCGGTCACATACCATCCGCACGGCGGTGAAGGAGGACGCGAAACCGGAGGATCTGGTGCGCCCCGGCCATGTCTTTCCATTACGGGCACGGGAAGGGGGGGTCCTTGTTCGCTCGGGACAGACCGAAGGGTCGGTGGACCTTGCCCGTATCGCCGGACTCAGACCGGCCGCCGTCATCTGCGAGGTCATGAAGGACGACGGCAGTATGGCGCGTCGTCCCGATCTTGACATCTTCTCGAAAGAACACGACATTCCCATCGTCTCGGTCGCCGACATCATTGCATACCGTCTCGCGAGTGAATCGCTCATCGAAATGGTCGCCGAATCAACCCTCCCGACCAAAGCAGGGGGCAAATTCACTATCCGCGTCTACCGAAGCCTCGTAGACGGCCTCGAGCATGTCGCGCTCCTCAAGGGCGATGTACGGAAAGCTACCCGTCCCGTGTTGGTGAGGGTGCACTCGGAGTGCCTCACAGGAGACACCTTGGGTTCCCTCCGGTGCGACTGCGGGAACCACCTCGAGAGCGCCATGCGTATGGTCGCCAAAGAAGGCATCGGGATCATTCTCTATTTGCGTCAGGAGGGGCGGGGGATAGGATTGG
>CAYNMQ010000320.1:0-1980 GCA_964398245.1 uncultured Spirochaetales bacterium
AGCCCAACTGCCCGATACGGAAGCTCGTGACCCCTACCGACGGGACGAAGGCCGGCGACCGCATCCGCTACATCCAGTTCTCCGACTCGATGTACAATGCACCCTGCCAGCCGTACCAGCGGTCCTACGTTGAGTCCTACCGCTTCCGCGGGATGGACCCGGGAACCCTGTCCGGCCGTCAGATCATCGAGTGCCGCGAGCGCGACCTCGAGAAGTACTCCAAGGAACTCGTCAACACCGAGCTCTATGACCCGGCACTCACCGGCATCCGCGGCACTACCCTGCACCGAGAACGGCATGATGTTCGACATGCTCGCCCGCGCCGTCTATGACAAGAAGGCCAACATGGTCAAGATTGTCAAGGACCAGGTCGGCGTCCCGCTGGACACCGAGGTCAAGGTCGGCAAGCCGATGGACGAAAAGTGGCTCAAGGCAAAGACCACGATGTTCCACTCCGTTGCCGGCACCGCCTTCCGTGACGACGCAGAATATGTTGAATACGTCCAGCGCATCCACACGCTGAGGCCCAAATACGGCTTCATGCCCAAGGAGTGAATGACATGGCAGCAAAAGCAAAAATCGAGAGAACCCAGAAGCTCTTCCTGAAGGCAATGAAGGAGAAGTTCGCAGAGGACCCGCAGGCACAGAACACCGTCTACCTCCGCGAAGGCCTCAAGCAGTCTCCCCGCAAGATGGAGTTCGTCAAGGCAGGGAACGCCGTTGCCATGGAGCGCGGCATCTCGGCCTATGACCCGGTCCGCTGCCACTGCGGCGGTATCCCGCTCGGCCAGCGCCAGCTGATGACCTACGAGGTCAGCACCACCGGCGTCTTCGTCGAGGGCGACGACTGCCACTTCGTCAACAATGCAGCAATGCAGCAGATGTGGGACGACATCCGCCGGACGATCATCGTCGGCCTCGCCCTCGCCCACCAGACACTGCAGAAGAGACTGGGCAAGGAAGTTACTCCTGAGACCATCAACGAGTACCTCCACGTCCTGAACCACGCAATGCCCGGCGCAGCCGTCGTACAGGAGCACATGGTCGAGACCCACCCTGCGCTCACCGACGACTGTTACGTCAAGGTCTTCACCGGCGACGATGAGACCGCAGACGACCTCGAGCCCCAGTTCGTCCTGAACCTCGACAAGCTCTTCCCGAAGAAGAGCGCCGAGCAGCTCAAGGCGGCACTCGGCAAGTCGATGTTCCAGGCAATCCACATCCCGACGATCGTATCCCGCACCTGCGATGGCGGTACCACCTCCCGGTGGTCTGCGATGCAGATCGGTATGTCCTTCATCGGTGCGTACAAGATGTGCGCCGGTGAGGCAGCAGTCGCCGACCTGGCGTTCACCGCAAAGCACGCCGGCATGGTCGAGATGGCAACCATCCTGCCCGCACGCCGTGCCCGCGGCCCGAACGAGCCCGGTGGCATCAAGTTCGGCCACTTCGCCGACATGATCCAGTCCGACCGCAAGTACCCGAACGACCCGGTACGGTCATCCCTTGAGATAGTTGCCGGCGGCTGCATGCTGTTCGACCAGATCTGGCTCGGCAGCTACATGTCCGGCGGTGTCGGGTTCACCCAGTACGCAACCGCGGCCTACACCGACAACATCCTTGACGACTACACCTCCTACGGTGTCGACTACGTCAAGAAGAAGTACGGCGACCTCGGCAAGACCAAGCCGACCCAGGAGGTTGTCAACGACCTCGCGACCGAGGTCACCCTCTACGGCATGGAGCAGTACGAGGAGTTCCCGACCGCGCTCGAGTCCCACTTCGGCGGCTCCCAGCGTGCGACGGTCCTTGCAGCAGCGTCCGGTGTCACCACCGCGCTTGCAACGGCAAACTCCAACGCCGGCTTAAACGGCTGGTACCTGTCCATGCTCCTGCACAAGGACGGCTGGTCACGGCTCGGGTTCTACGGCTACGACCTGCAGGACCAGTGCGGTACCACCAACACGCTCTCCTACCGGT
>CAYNMQ010000321.1:0-1958 GCA_964398245.1 uncultured Spirochaetales bacterium
CGAGTATGCCTTCGATACCGGCATCGGGGCGCAGGTGCACTACCTCTTCGATCGCACGGAACGGAAGGTGACCGGTGTGCCGGCGACGGCGAAAGCTCCCGAGAGCGGCACCGGCAAGGGAGGCGCCGTGATCGACGAGTTCCCCGAGTCGGTGAGCGACTACGACGGCTCGCCGCTCTCGGAGTCGGACGGATTCCAGAGCAACAACCCCGGTTATCCCGGCTACCGGAGCGGCGGGGTGTTCGTGGGAGCGGGAGTGTGGTTCACCTTTTATTTCGATAAACAGAAGGAGCCATCAGGCGATAGCAACGAGAAAAAGGAGAAAGGCCTATGAAAGCGATCGAGATCTTTTTATGTGGTCTTGCGTTGTTCCTTGTCATCTCGTGCGGAGACGAGTCCTCCGGGCCGAAGCCGGATAGCGGCGGCGCGCCTGACGAGACTACGGTGAGCGACGATACGGGAGCGGTGGATGATACGCCGGTGGTTGACGAGGAAGTCACCGACAACGCCGTCGGCGACGAAGAGGTCAAGGACGAAAACGGCGGGAGCGATGTCGAGATGGTGGACGACGAGGATCCCGTCGTTACCGATGAGCCTTCTCCCGATACGGACGAGGAGCTTCCCGACGAGGACTCCGGCGATCCCGATTGTCAGCCGGGCGCCTATCCGGACACCTGCGGCGTCTGGGCGCAGAAGATGATATTCACCGCGACGGCGAAGGTCGCCGGTTTCGATGCCGCGACCGCCGAGATACGGACGCTCTTCCGTCTCACCCACCGTCAGCAGGGCGATCACATCTGGGCCGATTCGAAGATATGCCACATCGTGATAGAGAACAAGACGCCGCTCAACCCCATCAACATCCTCATGCCCCAGTCGTTCGCCGATGCCCTCATCATGCTCCACAAAGAGGCCGACATCGATCTCGAAGGAAACTACTATCAGGCGCCCTACTGGGAACTTCGCTCGGTGGATCAGGATTCGATCGGCCCCGATCCCTCGCAGTATGTTCTTCCGACCGAGCCGAACGATCCCCGCGTCGAGGACTGGGATAACGACGGCGAGCCGGGACTGCGGGTCAATGTCAATGCAGGATTCTCGAGCGGCGTGACCCACATCGTGGAGAAGTCCTCTTCAGAACTGTGGGGAACGGTCGAAGGGAGTGGTGACGAGATGGTCATCGGCGGTACCGTCTATTGGACCGACGAGCAGAAGGTGCTCAAGACCGACAACATGCTCTTCAAAGGCGGCGCCCAGAATGTCATAGACGAGACCAAGACGAACGCGTGGCGTCAGGTGCGTATCCCGGCGGAATGGACCTGCGCCGAGGTCGTCGCGAACGCCGACAGTCTCTTCCCCGATTTCTGAGACCAGCGCTCAGGTAACCTTCACGCGATCGCGAAAAGCGTTCTCTATCGTCTTCCGGTCGAGGTACTCTATCTTCGCGTTGGTCGGCAGGCCGCGGGCGATGCGGCTCACGATGACGCCGGTCGGCGTCAGGAGTTCGCGCAGGTAGTGGATCGTCGCTTCGCCTTCTATCGTCGCAGGGAGCGCGAGAATGACCTCTTCGACGCCGCCCGCCTCGACGCGGCGCAGGAGCGCTTCGCCCGAGAGGTCTTCCGGCAGGGTGCCCTCGAGCGGTGCGATGAGACCGCCGAGGATATGGAAACTGCCGCCGAACTCGCCGGTTCTCACGATGCCGAGCAGGTCGGAGAATCCCTCGACGACACAGATGGTGCGCTGATCGCGGGAACAGTTGGCACAGGGGGCTCCTTTCTGCATGAACCAGCCGCAGGCGGGACAGACGGCGCTTTCTCCGAGCGCCGTTCGTATCTCCTCTATCGTTTCGTGGAGAGCCGGGTCTTGTAACAGCGCGAAGGCGATCCGCTCGGCGCTTCTCTGCGAGATGCCGGGAAGGCGACGGAGCGACTCGACGAGGCGGCGGATGATGCCGAAGT
>CAYNMQ010000322.1:0-1943 GCA_964398245.1 uncultured Spirochaetales bacterium
TCCTCGTGTTCGCGTTCACCCTCGGCTTCGGAGTGACGCTCGCCGAACCGGCGATCGGGGCGCTCAAGATACTGGGAAGTTCGGTCAAGGCGTGGGATGCGCCGCTACTGTTCATACTCCTCAATCGCTATGCCCACTACCTTGTGTTCGCCGTCGGCATCGGCGTCGGCTGCGCGGTCGTCTTCGGTATGCTCCGTTTTCTCTACAACTGGTCTCTCAAGCCGTTCCTCTATGTCCTTGTGCCTGTGCTCACCATCGTCTCGATCGCCGCGTCGTTCAATCCGAATCTTTTGTATCTCACCGGCCTTGCGTGGGACTGCGGCGCGGTGACGACCGGTCCTGTGACGGTGCCGCTCGTGCTCGCGCTCGGCATCGGCATCACCCGCATCGTCGGGGGCGCCGATTCGGGGGTCTCGGGGTTCGGCGTCGTGACGCTCGCCTCGCTTTTCCCCATCCTCACCGTGCTGGCGCTCGGCATGATCCTGCTGCCGCAGGTTCCTTCGCCCCTTCCGGAAAAGGACTTCCTGAGCGTCGAGCATCGCGACGAAACGCTCGTCTTGTTCGATGACGAGGACGCGCTCGTGCGGTATGCCTTCGTACACGGAGGCGAACCGGGGGTCACCGCCTATTTCGGCGACATTCCGGCGCGTCGCGCTTTTGTCGCGGAGATGGCCGCCGATGGTTCGGCCCGCTCCCGCATCTTCGGGGACGATGAGCCCAAGTTCATGCGATGGGTGGCCCGCCACGGCTCGGTCGAGGAGAAGATAACGCTCTTTGGGTCGGTGAAGGGGGCCCGAGAGTATCTGGTCGCCCCCTCCTCTTCCGCCGGTTGGGGAGCGGCGGCGCTTTTCATGCGGAATTTCCGCGCCTCCGCGCAGGCCATCATTCCTTTGACGCTGTTCATGCTGCTCGTCCTCTTCCTTGTCCTCCGCGAGCGACTGCCCCGCACCGATGAAACGACATTCGGCATCGCGGTCGCGTTCATCGGGATGGGGCTCTTCAATGTCGGCATGGAGACGGGACTTTCGAAGATCGGCGATCAGGTGGGGAGCAAACTTCCTTCCTCGTTCACTGCGTTGCCGCTGGAAGAGAAGCGGGAGACCATCATGAATTTCTCTCCAAGCGGCGTCTCCGAGGCGATCTCTTCCGCTGGCGGCACGGAACGCTTCTTTTTCCGCCGCACCGATCAGGGGATAGAGACGATCCCGTACCGTGAAGAGAACTATGATGAAATGACCGCGACCTATGTCCATGTGCCGCGGGTGGGGCCGCTGTTCGGACCCGAGCGAGGCGTCGTCGGCATCATCGTCGTGCTTCTCTTCGCCTTTTTCATGGGATACGGAGCGACACTTGCGGAGCCGGCGCTCAACGCGCTCGGCATAAAAGTGGAGGAGCTCACCGTCGGCACTTTCAAGAAATCGTTCCTCATGCAGGCGGTGGCGGTCGGGGTCGGCATCGGCATCACATTCGGCGTCGCGAAGATCATCTGGGACATACCTCTCATTTGGCTCCTTGCGCCCCCGTATCTCCTGTTGCTGTTCGTTTCGAAGATATCGAGCGAGGAGTATGTCAACATCGGGTGGGACAGCGCCGGCGTGACCACCGGTCCGGTGACGGTGCCGCTCGTCCTCGCGATGGGGCTCGGCATAGGGACGCAGGTCGGCGTGGTCGAGGGATTCGGCATCCTCGCGATGGCGTCGGTCTATCCGATCCTGTCGGTCCTTCTGACCGGCCTGTACGCCGCGCGCAAACGCCGGCCCGCCGATGAGGAACCGGGCGAAGGAACCGTGTTCGATCATGGTAAGGGAGAGGAACCGTCGGCATGAATCTCGTGGAGACCCCGGCCGTCCGAATAACCTGTGAGGTGTACCGCGAGATATCGCCGTCCATCGCTGCGGCGCTCGCTGCGATGGGCATTGCTCGCCCTTATGTGCAGTCGGGGC
>CAYNMQ010000323.1:0-1943 GCA_964398245.1 uncultured Spirochaetales bacterium
GTAAAACTTTACGAACCCGCGCTGGACATGAGCCAAAACGACCCGCTTGAAGCACGAAGGACTTTAGAAACCATCATCAATTGTCTGCGTCCGACCAATCCCTATTATATTCGATCGTTCATCGCGATCAGGGGATTGCCCCGCTGATACGGGGGAAAGATATGTCAAATGCCGAGGATGTTGCCGTCGCGGTAAAAGAGGGTCGTGCACTTCCGGTACCAGTAGCCGGGCGATATGCCCCAGAGGTCGAGTCGGCGGAAACCGCGGCGCAGAAGATGATCGACGGCATACTCCGGCCGCTCCGAATCGTCGAGCACGATGACGCCATGCGGCGAGAGCGCCTCCACGGCCCGTTCAAGACAGGCGTTCCGGTCCACCCCGTCGACGATCACGATGTCCCACGGCGCCTCGGCCATCACCGCGCCGGCATAGGCAGCGCTGCCCTGCGGCGCATGAACGACCCGGGCAGACGGAGGCAACCGCCCCCCTATCCGCGCCGCCCACGCGGCATCGTGTTCGACCGCGTGGACCAACGCGACACGGTCGGCCCAGAATAGGGTCGAATTGCCGCACCCGTATTCGAAAAGGCGCATCGTCGTGCGCAATCGCGGTTCGACGAACTCGATGAAGGGATAGGTGGTCCACGGTATCGGCGCACCGTCGGCGCGCACCGGCATGCCCCGGCGGAACGCCTCGAACCAGCCCACATCGAGTAGATAACCCGAATAGCGGAACGAGATGAGTGCCTTGAGCAGTCGCGGCGAACGCAACACCGCCCACACCGCTTTCAGACGATCCCCCATCGATGCCTCCTTCACCATACCGGACCGGATAGTAGCGCCGGGAACGCGAAAAGCAACAAGATGGACCGCTCTTCTTGACCTTTGCGCCAAGTGCCGGTACCATCGCGCCATGAAAAGAAAGCTCCTCTGGTGCATACTCCTTTTCGCGGTCACGCTGAACGCCGCCGAAGTGCGACCGTCTCCCGTGACGCCCGTGAGCGAGCTTGCCGGCCGCAACATCACCGAAGGACTCTTCAGCGCACCGCAGATCGCCCTCCTTGACCAGGCCCGGACGACCTTCGAATCCCATGCCGGCACCACGCAGGCCGAGGCGGGCGACCCGGTGACCCGCTACACCCTTTTCGATCTCGCGTCGCTCACCAAGCCGCTGGGGACGCTCGTGATGACGGGCGATCTCGCCGCACGGGGCGTCATCGACCTCGACCGGCCGCTGTCGGACCTTCTGCCGGGATTCCCGAAACCGATAAAACTGTTCGACCTCATGGCCCACACCTCCGGCCTTCCCGCCTACGACGCCTGGTACTTCAAATACCGCGACCGCCAGACCATCGAGGAGCGCAAGGCGGCCATCGTGAAGTACGCCGCCGAATTCCCGCGCGCCCTGCCCCCGAAGTACAGCGACCTCAACTACCTTCTCCTTGGCTTCGCGCTGGAACGGCTGAGCGGCAAGCCATTGAACCTGCTCTATGCCGAGACGCTCAAAGGGCTCAACTACCGCGGACTGCCGCCGATCTACCTGACCGACGGCATCGAACTGTCGGCGGTCGCAGCCACGAGCATATCTCCCCAGACCGGCATACTCAACCACGGCAACGTCGAGGACGAGAACTGCCAACTCATCGGCGGCGTCTGCGGACACGCGGGGCTCTTCGGCACCGCCGAAGGGGTCGGAAGCCTGCTCTCCCATCTTCTTACAATCCCATGGTTTCGTGCTTTCGTCGTCGAAGGTATCGGCTTCGATCGGCCGGAACAACCCAATTCGAACTACGGCACCAACGCAACCGCTGAAATGCGCGGCCATCTTGGTTTTACCGGCACCGCGTTCCTTATAGATCTGGCGCGCGACCGCGTCATCGTGGTCCTCGTGAACCGTACCCACCCGACCCCTGACAAACCCAAAATGAACGAACGCCTCCGCAC
>CAYNMQ010000324.1:0-1940 GCA_964398245.1 uncultured Spirochaetales bacterium
GGGTCCGACGCTGTTGTAGTACCCGCCCTTGCCCCCCGGGACGAGTCCCTGCCTGATGAGCGCCGGTTCACGAACGCCCTCCGGATTTTCACGGTTCTTGACGGTGTCGAGATCGCGCATGTCATAGCCGGTGAAATTATAGAGCAGTCCCAACGCGAGATCGCCCCATACTTTGTAGCGTGCCGTGATATCGATGCGCCCGTACCACGCAGTGAAATCCTCCTCGGCCCACCGAGGCGTATCGTTTCCGACACCCCAAAACTTATCGGGATACTTGCTCGCCTCGGCCCGGTAGTAGAAGTACCAGCGCTGCGCGGCGTCGAAGTAGTTCTCCCCGCCGACGATGAGAATGATCTGGTCCTTTATGGTGTAGATGACGGTCGGCTGGACGACGGCGGGACGCTGTTCTATCGTCTGGTTCTCAGGACGGTAGTAGAAAAGCACCGTCAACCCGAAGGCGACCGAGGTCTCGGGGGTATAATAGATGGCCGGTACGATGAGATACCCGTTGCGCGGCTTCTCCTTTCGCTCTTCTTCCTTTCCCGCTTTCTCCGCTTCCTTCTTCGTCTCTTCGGCCTCCTTCTTCTCGATGAGTTCCTGCGTGACGCCGGCAGGCACCGGCTCCTTGGCCGAGAGATCCTCCGCCAGAAGAACGATGAACAGTATGCAGAGTATCGTAAAACGCATGGCGTTCCGATAAAAAAATCGAGTCACTATACGGAGAGGGGCGGCAAAATCAAAGATTTTAGCGGGACAGGGCGGTAATCCGCGCGGCGAGCGATTCGAGCGTAGGCCACGCGATCTCCTCGCTGCGGGCGTTCGGGCCTATCGAGAATTGGGCGAGCAGTTCTGCCGGGAGGCCATGCATCTTGAACACATTGGCGAGCGTCTTGCGTCGGTGCGAGAAGAGGAGCCGGAAGGCGTCGGCCATCTTCATGATATCGGCAGGATTCTTGTCATGGGATCGTATCGGTATCTGAAGCACTGAGGAAACCACCTGCGGCGCAGGATAAAACGCATCGGGCGGGATGTCGAAAAGAATGTCGGCGTCGCCGATGTGCCGGATAAGCGCTCCGAGCGGCGAAAAGAGCCGGCTTGCCGGTTCGGCGGCGCATTTCTCGGCGACCTCCCTCTGCAGGAGGAAGACCGCCCGCGAGATACAGCGGCTCTGCGAGAGGACCGAGAGCAGTATCGGCGAACTCGCCTGATAGGGCAGGTTGCCGAAGACGACGCCCCGTTTCCCGGTGAAGTGCGGCGCGATGTCGTAGCGGACCGCGTCGGCCTCGACGATCCCGGCTTTTCCGGCGAACCGGTCTCGCAGGATGCGGAGCATCGCCGGATCGATGTCGAGCACGGTAAGCGGCGCCAATCCACGCGCCACCGCCTTCTCGGTGAGCGAACCGACTCCCCCGCCGATCTCGAGGTAGAAACCGGCCCCTTCCGGCAACGCGTCGGCGATCCGTTCGAGCGCCGCATCGTCGAACAGAAAGTTCTGAGACAGTCCCTTGCGCGGCGCGACACCCGCTTTTACGAGAATGTCCTGAAGTCGTGCGAGGTTCATTTCGTCTGCGGCCGGCTCGTTGCCGTCACATCGAGATCGAGCGGCGCGAATTCACCGCGGTCGAGTTTTGGAAACGCCGCCGCCGCGACCATCGCCGCGTTATCCTGACAGTACTTGAGTTCCGGCAGGTAGAGCGGCACGCCGCGCTTGCCGCTGAATTCCTGCGCCATCTTTCGCACCGCGCTGTTGGCGGCGACCCCGCCGGCGACGACCAGTGCCGTGTATTCGCACTGTTCCCACGCCGCGGTGAGCCGCCGTTCGATGAGTTCGACGATACGCGACTGGAACGCGGCCATGAGATCGGCCACCGCAACTTTGTCACCTTCCTCATCGAGAATGCGTTTGACCGCCGATTTGATACCGCTGAATCTAAAGGCAA
>CAYNMQ010000325.1:0-1938 GCA_964398245.1 uncultured Spirochaetales bacterium
GACCCGCTCATGCTCACCGGCATCGACGGTAGGGAGTTCGAGAACGAGACGATAACCTTCGCGGTCGAGTTTCCCCCAGCCACCGAGATGGCACAGTACACCGGCCTCGCCGTTGACCTCACGCAGGTCTGCGCCTCGCAGGCGGCCTGCGAGTGGGACCGCATCATGCACCTCTACATCTGCGGCCCCGACGACGGCGACACCTGTTCCACCGAGGTGGCGCGCTGGATAACGGCCTACGGCATGGGCGGCCGCTGGGTGACCGACATCTCGCCGCTTCTGCCGCTCTTCGCGGGCGGCGGCACGCTCAAGTTCCGGCTCTATGTCTGGGGCTATCAGGCGAAGAACTACCTGTCGTTCCGCCTCACGAAAGGCGGCGATCCGGCGCCGGTCGGGTGGAAGAAACTCTTTTCCGGCAACCCGCGATTCGACGAAAACTACAACGAACAGTACGCGCCGCTTTCGGTCACCCTTCCTCCAACCGCGACGAAGGCCGCCATCGTCGCCTACATCACCGGCCACGGCAACGGCTCGGAAGAGGCAAACTGCGCCGAGTTCTGCCCGTTCGAGTCGCTCTTCGTGGTGAACGGGACGAAGTTCGAGAAGGACCATCCGCTCGCCGCGACCAACGACGGATGCATCCAGCAAGTCCCCGACGGCGTCGTGCCGAACCAGTACGGCTCATGGCCGTTCGGACGCGCCGGCTGGTGCCCGGGGCTCAATGTGTCACCGTGGATCGCCGACATCACCGACGCGCTTGTGAGCGGCGAGAACACCATTGCCTTCGAGGCCTACCTCGACGGGAACACCTACACCCCCGTCGTCACCGACCCGAACGGCTACCGCGCCGAGATAAACGCCAGTTCCTACCTCGTGTGGTGGGAGTAGCAGAGCGCTACAGACAGCAGTACCTCGACCAAAAGCATCGCAGAAAACGGTAGAATGAGAACTGCTCTTGACACCTACTAAACTAAACTATACCAGAAACGCCATGACCCCTAAGACTACGACTATGAATTCACGACGGCGATAGACTCCCTCTCGCTCCTTCTTCAACTGGGTGTTCACCTGCAGGCCGATGTCTACTTGAAGTATTACGCCGACTATGGTATGGTCGCCAACGACGCCAAAGGAAGCGAAACGAGCCTCGGACTCACGGCGGGTGTCGGGGTGACGCCGTATGTAAGGGCAGATGGTTATGTGTTCGGCGGCGTCGGTATAGATATAAAGGTGGTGAGCCTCTATGTGGGGATACAGGGAGACATTCTATTCGTGGAAGCGAGCGCGCCCTTGAGACTGCAAGCATTGATAGGGGCGGAATTCGCCGACGGCGACCTTGCGGCGAAACTGTACCTGACCGCAAGCCTCACCCCGCACCTGACGCTCTTCGACGCCGACCTGAAATTGAAGATCAAGGCGACCTTCCTCGGTTTCCCGGTGAGCTACAGCAAAACCATCGCCGACTTCAAACCGCTGATAGATCGTGACTACGGGAACATCTTACCTATCAAACCGCTGAACCTGAACCTATTCACGCTGGGCCAGATAATGAATGCGATGCAGTGAGGAGCAAAGGAAACCCCACATTCTCCCTCTCCGCACCGGAGAGGGTAAGGGTGAGGTTGTGAGAAAAAGGAAACGATGAAATGAATAACGGAGACGACCCATGAGAACCAAAACGAATGCCGCAGGCGACCGGATACTCCCTCTCCACACGATGGAGAGGGCTGGGGTGAGGTGGCTATTTCTGGCCATCCTCATCCTCCTCACTGCCTGCACCGGCTGTGACAACGACAAACTCAAACCGGGCGAGTTCGAGGACCCAGCGTTCAAGGCATGTGTGGATAAAAAGATCACATCATTAATTGAGAACGGGTTATTAGACCCCAACGATCCCGACAAATACGATAAGATTACCAGCTTAGCCTGCGGGGGGGG
>CAYNMQ010000326.1:0-1908 GCA_964398245.1 uncultured Spirochaetales bacterium
GCACGCCCATAAACCATCGCTCGTCAGGAGCCGCCTCAACATCGCCGATATCTCGCTTCAGCCGCGCTACAGTTTCTTCATGGAACAGGAGATATACTCGGCGCCGCGCAACCTCGACTCGCTGTTCCGCTACTATTTTACCGATCCGGAAGAGAAACCGTTCAATAAGTCTTTTGAGGAGCATCTCGAGGCCTGCCGCACTTTCCTTTACGAGTTTCTCAAGCTCTACGAGGTCTTCGACCGCGCGAGCCTTCTTTCCGAGTTCCGGAAGTTAAGCGAAACCGCCACCTTCGCCGACCTTTACCGTACGCTTGAAGAGCGCTTGCCCGCCGACCGGGTCACCTACCACTTCGGTTCGGAAGACGCCGTTCTGCTCGAAGAACTCGCTGCTGCCGACAAGCGGCTGTTCCGCAAACTGGCCCTCGTTGACCGTATGCTCATCTGGAAGAAGAAGCGCACGGTGATGAATTGCCGCGACCGTCTGACGGCGCTTCTCCGTGAGGCGAACGAGGGGAGGGGTCGCGTGGTCATCGTCGCGGCGGGAACCAGTTACCACGCCGGCCTCACCGCCGCCTACTTTTTCAACAACCTCGCCGGGCTCGCCGTGTTTCCCGCCAATCCCGGCATGTTCCGGTCGCTCTATCTCGACACCCTGCGCGAGGGCGACCTCATCATCGGCGTCAGTCAATCGGGTGAAACGAAGGACCTCATCGACATCTTCAACGATGTGAAGGCTCGTTTCGAAGGAAAGGTCGCTTTAGTCGCTCTGGGCAACAACGAGAACTCGACCCTGCCGCAGGAGAAGGTCGATTTCTATCTTCCCATCCTCTGCGGCCCCGAGATCGCGGTCGCGGCGACCAAGTCCTTCATCAGCCAGATCGCGCTGTTCTATCTCCTCGCGTTCCTTACCGCCAGCGATGAGGAGCATGCCCGGCATGGGCTCGAGAAGGCGCGCTACTACCTCGATTTCACGCTCAAGAACCTCGATCCGGCGGTCACGGCGGTCGCGAACCGCTGGTTCCTCAAGCCGTCCATCCATATCCTAGGGACCTCGCTCTACGGCCTCGCGCGGGAGGGGGCGCTCAAGATACGCGAGGTGGTGCTCAACCACACCGAGGGTTACGACGCCGCCGAGTTCAAGCATGGTCCCAATACGATACTGGGCGATAACACCATCTTCTCGCTTGCCGATCTCGAGCGGCTCCATACGGCGCTCGTCGAATCGTTCGAACGGATGCTGACCGCCGGGCTCACGCACGGAGAGCGCTGCCCTGCCGCCGAATACCTCACCGCTCTGCGCAATCTCCGCCTGCGGCTCGACGAGATGCCCCTCTTCGACGGCACGAACATGACGCCGACCGTGCGTGACCGCATGCGACGGCACTTCGAGTGGTACCGTGAACGGGTGAGGCTCCGTAACTTCTTCTCGAACTATCCGCTTCTGTTCGTCTGCCCGCCCGACGAGCGCGACAAGCGGATAACGATCTCGCAGATACACACCCACAAGATACGCGGCGCCGACATCGTGCTCATCGCCGAGGAGGATGAGACGCTCCGAAAAGCGATCGTCGGGAAGCCCGCCGCGCTCGAGCATTACTACGCCGAATACATCGTCGTCCCGGCGACCGGCGACCGCAATCTCTTCGTCTTCGAGGCGGCTGCGGTGCTCCAGACGATCGCCTTCAAGATGTCGGTCGAGAAAATGAAATACCTCAACCGGCTCCATGTCGAGAATCACGGGGTGCATCCTGATGTGCCGAAGAATGTCTCGAAATCAATAACGGTGGATTAAGGGGAAGCACATGGTCCGCGCCACCCGGTTTTTCCGCCTCAAGGAGATCGGTGGCGTCCTTGCGAAGTACGACCTCATCCCGTGGGTGCCCACCACCGCCCAGCGGATGCTCGGTT
>CAYNMQ010000327.1:0-1898 GCA_964398245.1 uncultured Spirochaetales bacterium
GGCGGGAGCCGTCCTCCCTTCGATGGCGTTCATGAAAAAGAATACCTGCGGCTGAACGATACCGGTGATGAGGTAACCACCCCCCGCCTCAAGACGCGTCTGGAAAAGACGATACTGCCATTTTGCCGAGGCGGTGAATTGTTCGTCGAATTTCAGGTGAAGCCGCGCCAAGAGGTCCAATCCGGTGACCGGAGTACTGCGTATCTCGAAGAACGGCCACACCGGCAGGTACCAGTCGCCGCCGAGATGCTTTTCAATGAGCAGCATCCCTCCCGCAGAAAGGGCCAGTTTCCGGTCGAAGAGCCACTGGCGCACCTGAAGCGTGACCGAACGGCTGACATAGCGCACCGGGGCCACGGCATACTCATGGTAGAACCACCCGAACAGGTCGGTGTCGCTCGCAAAATTCCAGCGCCCCTTGAGATAAAGCGCCAACCGGTCCTTTTCGTGGAGCGGCTCCGACTCCTCCCGCTTGTAATATGCCGCATAGGAAAGGTGCAGTCGCTTCTCGAGAAAGAGCTCTTCGCCGCGCAGGCCGCCGCGGAACCGGAGGATGTCGAAGGTGTCCTGCGCGTTGAGGTCGTCGCCGTAGAACACGCCGGCGAACGGCTTGAGCGCCGGGAATATCCGGTAACTCAGTTCGCCGTAGGTGAAGAGATCGGTGTCGCGGATGACGCCGCTCCCCAGCACGGGATCGACCTCGAACGATCCGCTATTCACTCCCGCCGCCGCGTTCACGCGGAACTCGGCGAAGGGGTTGGCCGCGAAGTAGATCTCCTCGTGGACATAGTCGCGCCGGAATCCGCCGAGCATCGCGAACCCCTCGGTGATCGTCTTCGAATAATCGCCTGAACTGTCGGCGATCGACGCGTAGGTCACCGTCCCTATCTTTATCCGCGGGAACTCGTACTGCATGACGATGCGGCCGCGTCCGAGAAGGTATCCCGTCTCGACGAGATTGCTCCCGTCCTTTTCGGGGAAACCGTGGATGAAGAAGAGGTCGCCGCCGAGCGTGAGATCCTCGAACGGCTTGTACATCAGCCGCCCCGTCAGGAAGTAATAGCCCGGCGCCGCCGGGTCGGAGGGCTTCGTCTCGACGAACGGGGCGTATCCGCCCGCCGTTATCTCGCTCCCGCCATAGAGCGTCGCGCAGAACAGGAGAAGCGCCGCCGTCACGCCCCGCCTCATTGCGGCCTCCCGGTGATCGCCTGCCACGGACATTCGCGGACGCAGGTCCCGCACGGGGTGCATTTATCGGGATCGCCGCCCGGCTTGTCCTCGGGGCCGTAGAAAGGTTTCGCGGCGTCGGGACCGCCCCGCGCGCAGACACGGCAGGTCGAACCTGCGCAACGGTCGGGATCGATGGTGACCGGGCTATCGAGCGAAGGATCCATCCCGCAGGAGACGAGCAGTCCGCCGAGCAGGAACGCGCAAAGCAGGCGCCTCATCGCTTCGCCTCCCGCTCGACCGGGGCGCCGAAGGGACAGGCCTTGGCGCAGAGGCCGCAGTCGATGCATATCTCGGGGTCTATCAGCGCCTTGCCCATCACGAGCGTTATCGCCTGCACGGGACAGCCCGGTATGCACTCACGACAACCGGTGCAACGCGACATCTGGATGTAATATTGTTTTTTGACCGTCGGAACGGCGGCCGTCGGCTCAGTCTGCGCCGGGGCCGGAGCGGGGGCTGGTTCAGAGCGAACGAAGCCCGGCGCCAGCGGCGGCGCGGCGGGGGTTGGAGCAGGGTCTGGGGCGGCGACTTGTTCCGGAGAAGCCTTCTCTGGACCGGAAGTGTCAGTTATTTCGGTTTTTTTTCAGCCGCGGGGGCCGGAACAGGCGGCGTCGGTGCGGGCGCCGGAGCCGCTGGTTTCGCGGTCGGCCCATGGATCGCCTTGACCG
>CAYNMQ010000328.1:0-1885 GCA_964398245.1 uncultured Spirochaetales bacterium
AAGAGGAAGGAGATCGCTCATCGCCGCCTCGGCCGTCGCCTTGTCGGGGTAACAGCCGTAGCGGAGGCGGTGCCAGGTAACGCCGTCAACGGTCCCGGTGACCAGCCGGGTCGGCTTCACTTTTGATTTCGCCTGAACATCGAGCGCTTCTTCGCGTGTCCTACCGGCGTATATCTGAAGAGCATACTTGCAGGGAGGCGGTTTCGTGCCTGCCGCGACGGCGGGGATCTGCGTCGGGGGCGTCGGGGGTTCTTTCCGCGGCTCGGACGAAGGCGCGCCGGCGGAACGCTCCTCGGCGGCTGCCGGCTTCGGAGGCTCCGGCGGGACAGCGGGGGCGCAGACCATGTTCCGCGCGGGAACGCCGTTCTGATCGATGATCCCCTTTTCCTGAGCGACGGTCGTCAGTGCGGTCAGTTTGGCGGAAAGTTCCTGCACTTTGTAGGTGCATGCGGCGAGCTCTTCGGAGGTCCCTTCTGCGGGAGCGGCGGATGGAGAAGAGGACCCCGATTCGCGGCCCAGGAAGATGCCCAGCACGAACGAGAGGATGAGCAGAAGGACGAAGACAGCGAATGCCTTGCCGAGGGTCGCCAGATCGACTTCCACCCGTTTTCCGTTCAAGACTTCCTCCGTGAGCGCGCGGTCCGTTTCCGCATCAGTCTGCGGGACAGCGTCGTTTCGTCGTCTCTTCGACGCGCCTTCCGAAAGACGCTCTCGTACAGCGCTCTCAGGTCGCGCACATTGCTCGACGAGGAGACGAACTGGCCGCCTTCCACGACCCGCATGAGATAATACACCCGTTTCCGGTCTATTTCAAGGTCGGCGACGGTTCGGGCGATCTCGTCGGCGGTCACCTGTTTCAAGACGATGCCGCGCCGCGTCTTCTTGATGATCTCGGCGGCGGCGGTGTGGGCGGGCGCGCCGACTATCTTCCGCCGCGCCATGGCCTGCGTCGCGAGCCATGTCTCGGAGCGGGGCCAGAGGGAGGGTATGACGATCGCGTCAAGAGCGTCGAGCACGGGGCCGATCCGGCGGAGGTCGACCGCTCCGTGAAAGGTCACATCGGGGTTGCGGCAGAGGCTTTTGAGCTGTCGCACGAAGGCGACATTGTCGGAGGTCTCCCCGTAGAGATGCAGGGTCGAGGGGAACCCCCGGTCGTGCAGGTCGTTGAACGCCTCTATCAGTTCGACGATCCCCTCCTCGGGGATGAGATCGCCGATGAATCCGAACGCGAGGCCGCGCTGGATCTCGAACGGGCGGCTGTTGATGACGCGGGAGACCGGCATGCCCTGCGGCATGAACGAAACGCGGTCGGCAGGGATCATCTCACGGTAGCCCGCGTCGTAAAGGGTCGGGGAGCAGAAATGGCACGCGCTCACATAGGGGATCATCTCGGCGACGAGGCGCCTCCGCTCCTCGAGGGTTTCTTCGTCCACGGCGCTGAGCGGTGTCTTGTTATAGAAGCGCGAGTAGCGTCCGACCTCCTCGAACCAGCCGCGGATCGGCCGGCGCGCGAACCGTTCTTCGAAGGTTCTCAGAAGAAGCGAGAACGGCGTCGCGACGAAGTTCGAAAGCCTGATCCGGACAGGATCGTCGGTCTCATCCTTGCGCAGATAGCGAAGGGGGTGGATGAGCCATCCGTCGCTTATGGTCAGAACCACCGGCAGTCCCGCGTGATGCGCTATGGCGGGGTAGCCGAGAGAATGGTTCCGAAGGAAGAAAAGGTGCGCCGCGTCGAAGGCTCCTTCCTTGATGATGGCTGAGAAAAGCGCCTCCATCGCGGGGTTCGAAAAGGTCTCCGCGAAAGAGGAACAGCGGTAGGGGATGAGGGTGAAAAACCGTTCGATGCCCTCTTTTTCTTCACGATGGAGCCGGTAAAAGGGGCCCA
>CAYNMQ010000329.1:0-1869 GCA_964398245.1 uncultured Spirochaetales bacterium
GGTCGACGGTTCGAACCCGTTCAGCTCCACCATTTTTTACCTTGAGGTCTCGCAGGGTATACCTTTGACGGAGGAGAGAGATGGGACGAGGTGACAAACGGACCAAGCGTGGCAAGATCTGGCGGGGGTCTCACGGAAAGACGCGTCCCCGTCCGGAAAAGATCCGGCAACTTAAGAAGAAGAAGGAAGAGTAGATATTCCTCTCGGCCCGGTTCAGGGCCTCTTCATCGAACTATCGTCGAATCCGAGCGCGGCGGCGGTCGCGAAGGTCGCGAGCCAGTGTTCGCCGCCGTAGCCCGATTGTCCCATGTCGGCGAATCCCTGCGCGCAGTGGCGCGTTGCGAGGCGTCGGTAGGCGTCAATACGCGGGTCGCCGGCGGGGAGCGCCGAGGCGATGCCGGCGAAACTCCATGCGCGGTGGAACATCAGCCCGATGAGGTGGCCGATCGCATAGTCCTTCTTGTCGAGGCCGACCGGCGGCGTGGCGAGGTTCTTGAACGCCGGCGCGGCGGGGGCGGGGAGGAAGGCGGTGAGCCACGCTGAGAACTCTTTCGGGGGCAGGATGCGTCGCATGAGATCGGCTTCGGCGAGACACGGCGAAATGAAATCAACGCCCGATGGTTCGTAGGCGACCGGGCAGTTAGTGTCATCCAGATAAAAGTCGAGCGACCGTGCTACGATGACCCGTTCGAGTTCGCTGTCTTTCACGGTGCGGGCATAGTCGAGCATATGGACGAGCGAAAAGGCGAGGTTCCCGTGGATGCCGGTGCGCACGGGGAACGAAAGACGCGGCAGGTAATCGCGCGTTTTTTCCGCAATGTGTCGGGCAAGCGGCCGAAGCGCCTCGCGCCACTTTGCCGCGTCGGGATCGTCCCAGCTTTCCAGCTCGGCCGCGAGCCGCAAGAGCCACGCCCAGCCGTATGTCCGCTCGAAGGTCTTTCCGGGACTCGATTGGAAGTAGGCGAGTTCGGCGGCGATCTTTTCGGGTGTCAGATGCTCTGAAAGTTTTGCTCGTACGGCGGCGGCGTTCGGCATGTCGGGGAAGTTTTTGAGCAGTTTCGTCATCGTCCAGTGGCCGTGGACCGCCGAATGCCAGTCGAAACAACCGGAGAACGCGGGATTGTTTGTCCGCGTCGGCTTCAGGTCCTCTTCTTTCTCGTAGATATAGCATTGCTTGTTGGGATACTCGGTGTCGCTACACTTCAAGGTGAGCGCCGCGAGTTCGGCCGCCTTCGCCGCGTCGAGCGAAGGGCAGGTCTCTTGTGTCGCTGATATCTGCCCGGCCGGCGGTGTCTCTCGGCCGCAGGCGATGAGCAGGCACAGGGAGGCGAGGAACGCGATCCGAGCCATAGGCATCTCCGGAATTTGCCGGTTATTTTTCATGCTCGCCGTCATATCCGGCGGGGGCGCCGCATGATAGGGTGCGGTGGTTACATGTGGCGCAGGCGGCGGGGTCACACGGTTCTACATGGATGGTCACTTCGGTGCGCGGAAGGGCCGCCGCGACCTCTTTTTCTATCGCATCGCAGATACGGTGCGACTCCTCGACGGTGAAATGATGCGGCATCTCGAGATGGAGGTCTATGTATCTGGTATTCCCCGAACTTCGGGTGCGCATCTCGTGAAATCCGATATAGTCATCCGTGTGTTTGGCTATCGCATTGCGGACGGTCGTGATCTCGGCATCCGAAAGCCGTTTATCGATGAGCGGCGCAAGGGACTTCTTTGCCATGTGCCATGATTCATAGAGGATGAGACAGGCGACGGCGATGGCGACCAGCGGATCGAGAAGATGGATGTCGGTGAGCCACAGGAGCAGGCGTCCGGCCGCGACACCGGCCGAGGTATAGACATCGGGCTTGAGATGGA
>CAYNMQ010000330.1:0-1854 GCA_964398245.1 uncultured Spirochaetales bacterium
AGTGTACTCCGTGCCGCGAAGGGAACTACCAGTTACTCAAGGGACTTCAAATGATCGAGGAGGGGAAGGCGAGCATGCGCTATCTGCGCGAGCTCGAGCTGTTGTGTGAGGTAATGAAGGATTCGTCGAAATGTGGGCTTGGTCAAACGGCGCCGAATCCCTTCCAGACGATCATCCGTAACTTCAAAGACGAGATTTTTTATCGGTGAGGTGAACTATGAACGCTTCTAAACACGATACCGTGACCATTACGATAGACGGAAAGCCTTTCGAGGTCGAGAAAGGCATTACGGTCCTCAAGGCCTGTGAACAAGCCAGTATCCGCGTGCCGACGCTCTGTGCCCACCCCGATCTCAATGTCGCAGGTGTTTGCCGCATTTGTTTGGTAGAAATAGAAGGCCAACGAACCTTGCAGGCGGCCTGTGCCTATCCCGTCGATCGACCCATGGCAGTACGCACCAACACCAACCGTGTCCGGAGAGCGCGCCGGGTCAATCTCGACCTCATTCTCTCCAACCACTATGGCGACTGTTATACCTGTTTCCGTAATGGAAACTGTGAATTGCAAAGCCTCGCCGAGGAGTTCGGGGTGGATCACTACCGATTTCCCCATGTGAACAAAAAGCGCTTCGAGATAGATGCGAAGTCGTTCTCAATCGTCCGAGATCAGGACAAGTGCGTTCACTGCAAGCGCTGTATCCGTACCTGTATAGATATGCAGAAGGTCAATGTCTATGAGACGGCGGACAAGGGGCACGATGTTCAGATCCAGGTGGCGCTCAATAAATCGATCGCCGATGTCATTTGCATCAACTGTGGTCAGTGCCTCAATCGTTGTCCTACCGGGGCGCTTACCGAACAGAAGGTGAAAGACGATGTGTGGGCTGATATCGAAAATCCCGACAAGGTGGTCATCATGCAGACTGCCCCGTCGCCGCGTGCTGCCATCGGCGAAGAGTTTGGCTATCCTCCGGGGACATCGGTGACTAAGAAGTTGAACGCCGCCCTGCGCAGGATGGGTTTCGATAAAGTGTTCGATACCAATTTCGCCGCCGATCTCACCATAATGGAAGAGGGTACCGAATTGCTGGGGCGGCTCCACAGAGCGATCGTTGAAAAGGACAAGAGCGTGAAGATACCGATGTTCACCTCTTGTTCCCCCGGCTGGGTGAAGTTCTGCGAGCACTACTATCCCGAGTATCTGGGGCACCTTTCGTCGTGTAAATCGCCCCAACAGATGTTCGGCGCGGTCATCAAGACATGGTACGCGAAGAAGGCGAAGATCGACCCGGCCAAGATGACGGTCGTTGCGCGCATGCCCTGTTCGGCGAAGAAGTTCGAGTGCAATCGTCCCGAGAACATGGACGCGAGCGGCTACCGCGATGTGGACTATGGGCTGACGGCACGGGAACTCGCCAAGATGATAAAGGAGGCGGGGCTACACCTCAAGGACATGCCTGACGAGGAGTTCGACAACCCGCTCGGGGTCGGCACCGGCGCCGGGATGATATTTGGCGCGACTGGCGGTGTCATGGAAGCGGCGCTCCGCACCGTCTATGAGATAGTCACCGGTCGTCCGGTCCCGTTCAAGGGGCTCAACATTACCCCGGTTCGCGGCATGGAAGCGATCCGCGAGGCGGCCATCACGATAGAGAAGCCCCTCAAGGAGTATCAGTGGCTTGACGGGGTGACCCTCAAAGTAGCGGAGGCGCACCGTACGGCGAACGCGAAAGTGCTCATGGATCGTCTCGTCGCGGGGATCCGCGATTACCACTTCATCGAGATCATGGCCTGTCCCGGGGGCTGTCTTGGTGGTGGCGGTCAACCGATCCCGACCTCTCCGGAGATCCGCAA
>CAYNMQ010000331.1:0-1843 GCA_964398245.1 uncultured Spirochaetales bacterium
AGTGATGCTGAAAAAGGCAAGGAAAACGGGGAGATTCTTGGTGACGAAAGGGTTGCTTTTTCAGTAGATGACGATAGTTTTTCAAGAGGCCGTTTGCTAGTGAGGAGGAAAGCGATGAGAACGATGTGTGGAGCAGCGATCCTCGCGGTAGGGATCCTGTTTGCTTGTAATGAGCAGAGGTTGTCGAACGCTACCGTTGAGGAGGTGACGACGGTGACCGAGGTGTGCGCCGGTGACTGTCTGCGCGGATGGTTCTTGCCCGACGGCGCGACGGTCGCCTTTACCGGCGCGAAATACCGCGGTTTGTCGCATTATTCGTTGGGCGACCGGACCGTAAAGGTCATTTCGACGGCTGAGGGGACGGGTTTCATCCCGGCATGGCCGGCGCCGGCCGGAGGCCCGACAGCCGTTATGGGAGAGCGCGGCGTTCGCATCGTGCCTGCGCCCGGTGCGACGCCGGTGGCGCTGGCCGACGGAAGTCACAGTCCGCGTCTTTCTCCTGACGGCAAGCGGGTCGCCTACATCCTTGGCAACGATGTGCGGGTGTACGACCTTGTGACCGGCGCCGATCGCGCCCTCATCGCCGGTTCCCAGCCGGCATGGATGCCCGACGGGACGGCGCTGGTAGTTGCCGTGACCCGCGACGATGGCCGCGATGTGACCGCCTCGAAATTGTACCTCGTTGCGCTCGATGGGACCAAGCGGCCGGTACGGACCGTGCCGGGCGCGATACCGCTCTACCCTGATGTCGCCGGCCAACGGCTTCTCTATACCGATCACGCGTCGGGACGGATACTCGTTCATTCGCTCGAGACGGAGTAGGGGAGGCGACCATGCGCACCATACTGATTTTCTGCGTTACGCTCCTTTTTTTCTTTTCATTGGAAGCCTCGCTCAGCGGGAAGAAGATCTGCGTTGATCCGGGACACGGCGGGAGCGATCCGGGGGCGCTCGGCGTCAATGGCTCCACCTATCCCGACGAGGCCGATCTTAACCTCGATATAGACCTTCGCTTCCGGACGCTTCTTACCAACGACAGCGCTTCCACCCTCATGACGCGCGACAGCGATGCGACCGTCTCACTCGCCAACCGCGTGGATCAGGCCAATTCGTGGGGTGCCACGATCTTCTTGTCAACTCACCTCAACTCGGCCGACGCTGAAAGCGCGAGCGGCACCGAGACCTACGCCTACCAGCCGGGTGGTTCCGGTGACACGCTCGCCCACGAGGTGCAGGATGAACTGGTCTCCCATATGCAGCGCACAGACCGCGGGGTCAAATACGCCGGCTATTATGTCATCAAGTACACCAACATGCCGGCGATCCTCTCGGAAGGGGTCTTTGTTTCCAACAATGGCGACTTCGCCTATATCACCTCGGCTTCCGGTAAAGAGGCACACGCGGTCGCGCTCTATCATGCCGTTTGTGCCTACTTCGGCGTCACGCCGCAGGACGGCAGCGGCACGACGACGCCCGGATCGGTCAAAGGGTTCATCTACAACCTTTCGACCGGTCTCGGCAATGTGGAAAGCAACCGGATCGCCGATGCGACGGTGATCCTGAGCCCGACGAGCGGCAGTCAGCTCACGACCACCTCTTCGTCCACGGGGCTCTTCAGCTTCTCGTCGGTCGAGCCGGGGACCTATACGCTCTCGGTTTCGAAGAGCGGTTTTGTCACGGCCGAGAAGAGCATCACCGTATCGAGCGGCACCGAGACATGGGCCTCGACCGGCATCGAGGAATCGGCCGGGGATCCGACCGCAACGCTCAAGGGGTTCGTGTACGACCTTTCGAGCGGTCTGGGGACCATCGAGGAGAACCGTCTTTCCGACGCGACATGCAG
>CAYNMQ010000332.1:0-1837 GCA_964398245.1 uncultured Spirochaetales bacterium
ACCGTGCTGGGCGAGTTGGGGAGGGGAGCATGAAAATCGGCATCGTTTCCTTCGCTATAACGGCGCTTCTCATGATCGCTTGCGCGAAAGAGGAGACCATCTACGAAGTGCATGGCAAGACGATCGGCCCCGCCGGCGGCAAGTACGAAGGGGTGGACGGTGTCACGCTCATCGTGCCCAAGAACGCGCTCGAAGAGGAGATAACCTTCACCATCTATTCGATAGACACCGAGCCGTTCACCAATGTCTCGGCGACGCTTACCAACATCTATTCCATCGCGCCGATGGCCTACAAGTTCAAGACACCGGTGACCTTGCTTATTCCTTACTCTGAGGAAGGGATACCGACACTCCTCGACGAGGTGCAACTGCGTCCCTACTTTGCGATAGACCGGCGCAACTTCGAGGAGATACCCGAAGGCTCCTACGAGCAGGACCTCGAGCGGAATGTGTTCAAACTCTCCAGTCAGTTCCTCGGCTACTTCCATATCGGTTTCCCCAAGGACCTCGTCAAGAACGAGAACCCCGAGACATCCGGCATCTCCGAAATGATCCTCATCCCGGCGGGACCGTTCGAATACGGTGCCCCCGAAGGGACACCGACCGGCGCGACAAATCCGAACGAAGGGGTCATGGTCTCCGAAGGAACGCGGACGGTCGAAATGTCGGCCTATTACATCGACAAGTACGAGGTGACCAACGCGCAGTACCGCGCCTGTCAGAACGCCGGCGTCTGCACCGAGCCCTATGTGATAGATTCGTCGCGCTACCCGAACTACTACTACGACCCCGCCTACCAGAACTTCCCGGTCATCTGGGTCAGTTGGAATCAGGCGAACACTTTCTGCCAGTGGGCCGGCAAGAGACTGCCGACCGAGGCGCAGTGGGAGAAGGCGGCGCGCGGCGAGACCTACCGCAAGTACCCGTGGGGCGACACCGATCCGCAGGACAACGCCGAGAACTCCATCGTCAATTATTCGGCCCTCTTCGAGGATGTCACCGATGTCACCTCGTTCGAAAGCGCCGTTTCGCCCTACGGTGTCTACAACATGGCGGGCAACGCCGCCGAGTGGACCGACACCTGGTACGACATAGATTCCTACTATAAAAAGGAGAGCGGCGAAGAGCCGGTGAAAGACCCGACCGGCCCCGCCGACGGCGGCACAATACAGAAAAAGGTCATCCGCGGCGGCAGTTGGGTGTCGCTCGAACACGAGATAACGACCTACGCCCGCGACAAGGCGTTTCCGCATTACCGCTACTACAACCTCGGCTTCCGGTGCGTCAAAGAGGGAGAATGAGAAAATTCGTTTTTCTCAAAGTTCTCTGCTTGTTGATGTTTTCCTGCGCTTTTTCTACACCTACCGTGACCGACGAGAGCGCGTCGATATGTGCCGGTCGGTGCGGGATGGTTGATGGTGTTCAGTGCGGTCCCTGTGGCTATGGGTACACCTGTAACGAGGAGGGCTACTGTGTCGGGATAACGAATGACTATTCGGTGCGCGATGCCGATGAAGGGGGGTTGCGCTCGTAAATGGGAGATATGTATGCCGAGGATGGGAAGGTGGGGTTGCGTGCGCGCGCAAATAGTCCTGCACCTGCCGTGGAGCCGACCCTCACCGACGAAGATACAGAACTCTCCGACGAAGATTGGGCGCCGATAGATTGCGGCAGTGAGCCGTTTCTTGCGAAGGCGGTATCGGCGGGATGGGCGCATACTTGTGCGATAGCGACCGATGGAACATTGTGGTGTTGGGGTGAAAATTATGGAGGAAAACTAGGTATAGGAAGCGTTGCGAGGCAAAGATGTCCTCGACAGGAGATTAGCGGAGAAAAT
>CAYNMQ010000333.1:0-1827 GCA_964398245.1 uncultured Spirochaetales bacterium
GTTCAACACGACATCAACATAGCCGAAGGAAGCGCCCTCTTCAATTTTTCCAAAAACTTCCTTCGCGACTTGTTTCCGGTATAGTCTTTGCCATGCGCGCTTTTTTCATTTTCATCGCGTTTGGGTGGAGCCTCGCGGCATTCGCCGCCGAACCGACCGGCAACCCGTTCCTCTTCCCGTGGGATGTCCGCGAGCCGCAGGATCAGTACGAGGGTAGTCCGCTCATCAACCTTTTGCCCGAGGAGACCGTCGTCTGGGAGACGGTGGACAGCGCGCGCGAGTACCGCGCCGAGCCGATGTCTGCCGCCCCCTACGCCGCGACCGGCACCGTGCCGTTCCTCGGATACCTGCCCCATATCGCGTGGCTGACGACCGGGGTGACCCGTCCGGTGTATGTCCCGCCGATCCAGAAACTGCGGAGCATGGTTGTCGTCGCGCGCGAGCCGCGCACCCTTTACGGCAGGGGGGGTCTTACGGTCGAGAAGGGGGCGAATGTCCTCATCGAAGAGGCGGGGAGCCTTGCGGTGCACGACCGTTTCGGCGCCTACTGGAGTTTCCGGCACCGCTGGGGCGACGGCGAGCAACGCAACGAGATATACCGCGCCTACGCCAAGATGCGCTTCGGCAAGTTCAGCGTCGAAGGGGGGCGCGACTCGGTCAACTTCGGTCCCGGCGAGTGGGGACTGCTCCTCTCGTCGAACGCAGAGCCGTTTTGGCTCCTCAAGTTCCAGAACGATGCGCCGATACAATTCTTCGGAAAGTGGTCGGTCATGCGTCGCCACGGCTGGCGCTTCGATCGGCGCGGCGACCACAGCGATCCGCAGCTCTTCGCGGCGCGCGTCGGCTATCAGCCGGTCGGGTGGGTCGAGATCGGGGTGAGCCGCACCGAACTCTACGGCGGCAGGGGACGGCCGACCTACAAGGTGCACGAGTTTCCCGAGATCGTCTTCGGCAGCAAGGACAATGTCCCCTACAGCCGGTTTGACAACGACGGCTACGCAGCGATAGACCTCACCTTCTCGCTTCCGATGGAGCGCTGGACCGGCGGGAAGGTGCGCTCGCTCCGCATCTACTTTCAGGAGGCGGGTACCGACATCGCGGCGCCGTGGCAGCCGGAGGACAAGATATTCACCTTCCCGTGGCTCTTTTTCCACCTGTTCGAGCGGGCGTACCTCATGGGGGTCACCCTTTCGCTGCCCGACCACTTCTTCCGCATCGAGTACGCCAAGACGGCCTACAGTTTCTACCGTCATCACCAGTATCCGACCGATGGCTACACCTACGGCGGCCTCTCGCTCGGCTACCCGTTCGGGCGGAACTTCCAGAGCATCTTCGTCAAGCACCGCTGGTTCGCTGCGCCGTGGCTCACCCTCGAGTACCGCCTCGGACTTTACCAAGGCCCGGCGCACAGCGGTCCCGACCACAAGAACGAGTTCGCCCTCTCGCCGATGTTCACCCTGCACGGCGGCATGACCCGCTACTGGGGCGAAGCGACGCTCACCGTTCCCTTCGGCAACTGGTGCGTCGAGTGCTCCGGCCGCATCGAAGGCGGCGCCTCCTACGACGCCGATCCGAGCCCGCTCCGCTACGACATCGTTCACCGCGCGCAGGTCGAAGGCGGCGGCGGCGTGACGCTCGGAGTGCGGTTCTAAACTGAACTAAATTTTCCCCTTGCAATTCATCTTCGTTTCGCATACCGTGATTTCATCAAGAGAACAATGACCGGTAGAAACAGTGCCTCCGCACGATAAGCGGGGTTCATCAGCTTTTTCGACGGAGGGCATCATGCGTCGTCTTGCATCGTGGCTGCATCGCAGCGTGAGGACT
>CAYNMQ010000334.1:0-1821 GCA_964398245.1 uncultured Spirochaetales bacterium
TCGCCGATCTCGACCGTGTGCCCGGCGTTGTTGCCGCCCTGGAAACGGACCACCGCGTCCATCCGCTCGGCAAGGACATCAACGATCTTTCCTTTCCCTTCGTCGCCCCACTGAGCGCCGGTGACGGCATAGGCAAGCATGGGATTCTCCAAGAGCCGCGTTCGGGCAGATTGTAAGTCGGTATTCCCTTTTCTCAAGTTTTTGGCGGCGCTCATTCGATGAACTGTCCTATCCGTTCGAGATGGAGTCCTTCGCTCAGACTTACCGAGAACCAGATCATCGAGGCGCGTCCTTTAAGATGATCGTAGGGAACGAATCCCCAGAACCGGGAATCGAGGCTTACATCCCGGTTGTCGCCCATGACGAAGATCGCGTTCTCGGGGACCGTGAATTCGCCGTCGCACAGTTTGCAGTCGAAGAGGAACGCGGGCGGCTCGTCGCCGGGGCTATAGAGCACCGGGTAGCTTACGCCGTCGCTGTTGGTCTCGATGAATCGGTCCGCTTCGCGCAGTCCCCCTCTGCTCTCGATGTAGGCGAGCGTTCCGTCCCGCTCGCGGCGCAGTTCCTTCCCGTTGACGAAGATGCGCCGTCCCTCCAGTTTGATGCGGTCGCCCGGGATGCCGATGACGCGCTTGACGAAGTCCTGGGACGGGTTTTCGGGGTAGATGAACACCACCACTTCCCCGCGGGTCGGCTCCTTGAAGCGGAAGAAATGCCACTTGGTGAACGGTGGTCGCAGACCGTAGATGTACTTGTTAACGAACAGCATGTCACCGATGTAGATGGTGGGGACCATCGAGCCGGTCGGCACGCGGAACGACTCGAAGAGGAAAAAGCGGATGCAGAGGGCGATGAGCACCACCCACCACACCGAATCAACGAACTCGACCATCCCATTGCGCTTGAACGGCCGGAGATGAGCGGCGAACTGCTCGTCCACCTTCGCTGCGATGGACGAGAGTTCGGCATGGGAGCGGGAACGATAGGACTTTGCCGTCTGTTCGATGGTGGCGACGAGCGACTCGGCGACGGTTCGCGGCTCGGCGTGCAGTTCGCGGTACTTGAGGATCCACGATATCTGCTTGCCCCGTTCAAGGAGATGTTCCACCGTCTTCGGCTTGAAGAAGGGAAACACCCGCTTGCCGAAGCGGGAAAGGATCGCGTCGAGAACGAAGTAGAGAATAGTGAGAACGAGCACTATCTTGAATACCACGGGCAGCCTCCCCTACTCCGGTTCTTCGGTGCCGAGGACCGCGAGGAAGGCCTCCTGCGGTATCTCGACCATGCCGAGTTGTTTCATCCGTTTCTTTCCCTCTTTCTGCTTTTCGAGCAGTTTTCGCTTGCGGGTGACATCGCCGCCGTAGCATTTGGCGAGCACATCCTTCCGGAAGGCCTTCACCGTCTCGCGGGCGATGACGCGGCTCCCTATCGCGGCCTGTATCGCCACTTCGTACATCTGGCGCGGTATCACCTTACGCATCTTCTGGGTGAGCGCTCTCCCCACCCGGTAGGCCGCCTCCTTGAAGACGATGACCGAGAGGGCGTCCACCGGCTCGCCGTTGATGAGAATGTCGAGTTTCACGAGGTCCGAGGGAAGGTATTCCCTGAACTCGTAGTCCATCGAGGCGAAGCCGCGGCTGAGCGACTTCATCTTGTCGTGGAAGTCGTAGATTATCTCCGAAAGCGGCATCTCGTACTCTATCATGACGCGGTCGGGGGTCAGGTAGCGCAGGTCGAGTTGGCGTCCCCGCCGGTCCTGACAGAGTTTGACCAAGGCGCCGATGTAGGCCGCCGGCGTATGGATGTCGAGGCGGACGAAGG
>CAYNMQ010000335.1:0-1810 GCA_964398245.1 uncultured Spirochaetales bacterium
CGAACGTATCCCCCGCCTCGCAGACAGGCCCGACGATATCGGCAGTAATGACGGGGCGCTCGGGATGCATGCGAACGGGGATGATTTCGTGATGCGCCTGGTACAGCGCCGGACGGAGAAGGTCGTTCATACCCGCATCGGTGATGACGAAGGTCTTCCCCGCATTGGTTTTTACATATTCGACGCGTGTCAGCAGAATGCCCGCGTTCGCCGTCAGAAATCTGCCCGGTTCGCTGAGAAGCGTTACGTCCCAGTCGAGTTGCCGCAGCGCGCCGGCAGTGCGCCTTGCGAGGTCGCCGAGCGGAAAGGCAGTCGTGGAGGCATCGTAGGCAACGCCCATCCCCCCGCCGAAATCGATATACGACACCGCGATTCCATGCTCGCTCCTAAGGCGCAAAGCCACGTCTGTCAGCACCTGCATACCTTCTTCGTACGCGTCTATATCGAACAACTGCGAGCCGAGATGCATGCCGATACCAACGATACGGAGATGCTTCATTGCAGCGATGACCGGTATCGCCGCCTCCATTTCCGGAAGGCCGATGCCGAACTTGTGTTCGCTCAGTCCCGTGGCAATATAGGGGTGCGTCTCGGCGTTGACGTCGGGATTGATCCGCAGCAGGATGGCCGCTGTCTTGCCGCGCGCCACGGCCGCCGCAGCGCTGCGGGCGCATTCGTCGAGCGAATCGCAGTTGAACGCGAGGAGACCCGCATCAAGCCCCGCGGAGATATCGGCAAGGGTTTTCCCGACGCCCGTCATGGTAATTGTATTTGGTGGCGCGCCGGCATGCAGCGCACGATGGAGTTCGCCGCGCGAGTTTACATCCAATCCGCAGCCTGCATGGGAGAGCAGGGCGAGCAGGTGAATGTTGGAATGCGCTTTCACGGCGAAACATGCCCGGTGATTGAGAGGTTCGAACGCTGATGCGTACGTTCGGTAGGTCTCGACCACCGCATCGTAGTTGTAGCAGTACAGCGGCGTCGAGTGACCGGCAAGAAGTTCGGCAACAGGCGCGGAACCGCAATACAGTTCGCCGTCCCGGTACTCGAAACCATCGAGGAAGGGCATACCGCCGCTGAGTGCCGGATTATTCGAAGACACCGGGCACACTGATGGTGGAGAAGAATTCTTCGTGAAGCTCCTGAACCGTGCGTTTGACGTCTTCCTCGTGGATGACGAAGGTGATGTTTGTCTCCGAACCTCCCTGGGAGATCATATCGATGGTAACGTCGCGGAGCCGCCCGAAGATACGCGCCGCAAGCCCGCGTTCGCGTTTGATGTTCTCGCCGACGATGCAGACAATCGCACGGCGGTCCTGCACCGATACGCTGCCGTATTGTTCCAGCTCCGATACGAGCGACGCGAGATTGTCGTCACCAGGTCTACCGATGTGCGGTGATCGTTGAAGATGTCGAAGATTTTCTTCATGAAGCCGTGGCTTCCGAGCATACGCGTCGAGGAGATGTTGAGCACCGTGATGCCCCGTTTATACGAAATGGACTTCACCGCGACGTCGGTCGGTTTGGCAGTGGCGGTAATCGACGTACCCTGCAATTTGGGACGTTTCGAGTTGAGGATGAGCACGGGGATATTATCCTCGATAGCGGGGAGGAGGGTGCTGGGGTGCAACACCTTCGCGCCGAAGTATGCCAGTTCGGACGCTTCCTGGAACGACATTTCGCGGACGCGCAATGCGTTTTTCACGATGTTCGGATCGGCGGTAAGGATGCCGTCGACATCGGTCCAGATCTCGATCAACTACGCATTCAGCACGGCGCCGACGATAGAGGCGGTATAGTCCGAGCCGCC
>CAYNMQ010000336.1:0-1802 GCA_964398245.1 uncultured Spirochaetales bacterium
AGGAAGACGACGCGCGCAACCCGGGCGTCATCGCCGACTGCACCGGCGACAACGCGGGCGACTCGGTCGGCCCGACCGCCGACGGCTTCGAGACCTATGGCGTCACCGGCGTCGCGCTGATATCGTTCATCGTCCTCGCGGTTGCCAATGTCGAACACCAGACGATGCTCCTCACCTGGATATTCGTGATGCGCATTCTCATGGTCATCACCTCGATCGTTTCTTTCTGGCTGAACCGCGCCGTCACGGCGGCAACCTACGCCGGCAAGGACGACATGGACTTCGAGCACCCGCTCACCATGCTCGTCTGGATAACCTCGATCGTCTCGATACTCGTCACCTTCGCGGTGAGTTATGTGATGATCGGCGACCTACCCAACAACCTCTGGATAACGCTCTCGGTCATCATATCGTGCGGCACCCTCGCCGCGGCACTCATCCCCGAATTCACCAAGATATTCACGAGCCCCAAGTCGAAGCATGTCAACGAAACGGTCAATGCTTCACGCGAAGGCGGCGCCTCGCTCAACATCCTCTCCGGATTTGTGGCCGGCAACTTCAGCGCATTCTGGCAGGGAATGGTTTTCTTCGCGCTCATGTTCGCCGCCTACTATGCGAGCGGATTCGGCCTTTCCGATCTCATGATATTTCCCTCCATCTTCGCCTTCGGCCTCGTCGCCTTCGGCATGCTCGGCATGGGACCGGTGACCATCGCGGTCGACTCCTATGGCCCGGTCACCGATAATGCGCAGTCGGTCTACGAACTTTCGCTCATCGAATCGCTTCCCGATGTGGATAAACAGATAGAGAAGGAATTCGGCTTCAAGCCCGACTTCGAGAAGGCAAAGCATTACCTCGAGGCGAATGACGGCGCCGGCAACACCTTCAAGGCGACCGCGAAACCGGTGCTCATCGGCACCGCGGTCGTCGGTGCGACGACGATGATCTTCTCGCTCATCCTCGTGATAAAGAACACGCTCGGCATCGATCCGCAGATCGTCCTCTCGGAACTCAACCCCTACACCATCCTCGGCCTTATATGCGGCGGCGCGGTCATCTTCTGGTTCACCGGCGCTTCGGCGCAGGCGGTCGTCGCGGGCGCCTACAAGGCGGTCGAATACATCAAGAAGAACATCAACCTCGACCCGAACGCCGATCTCAAGGCCTCGACCGAGAAATCGAAAGAGGTCGTCAGGATCTGCACCCAGTATGCGCAGGCCGGCATGTTCAACATATTCATCGCGATATTCTCGTTCGCGCTCGGATTCGCCTTCCTGTCGTCTCCGATCGCCGGTAATGAGGCAGTTTCCTTCTTTGTCTCCTACCTCATTTCGATAGCGCTCTTCGGACTGTTCCAAGCGGTCTTTATGGCGAACGCCGGCGGCTGCTGGGACAATGCCAAGAAGGTGGTCGAGGTCGACCTCAAGGAGAAGGGCTCCGACCTCCACGCCGCGTGCGTCGTCGGCGACACGGTCGGCGATCCCTTCAAGGATACCGCGTCGGTCGCGCTGACCCGCCTCATCAAGGTCCCTACCCTGTTCGGCCTCCTCGCGATGGAGATCGCTATAGCGCCCGATTTCCGCGGCGTAGCGCCTTATGTCGGGATATTCTTCTTCTTCGTCGCTCTTGTCTTCGTGTGGCGTTCGTTCTATCGGATGCGCATCCGGTAGCGGTCACCCTACCACGCACACCAGCCCTTTGAGATACTCGGTCTCCGGGACCGAGACCCGTATCGGATGATCCTCCGCCTGATGGAGATGGTGAAGAATACGCACCTCGCGGCCACCATCCTTTGCGGCGTA
>CAYNMQ010000337.1:0-1789 GCA_964398245.1 uncultured Spirochaetales bacterium
CACCGCAGGATCGGGCGGCACCGGCGGCGCGGGCGGCCTTTCGCTCAACGCCGGGAGCGCCGGCGGCAACGGGACGAACGGTACGGCGGCGGCAACTAACTATTGATGAGAAAGCGGCGCTATAGCCGCGTTTCACCGATCTGAAGGAGGCATCGTGCTTCGATTCCTGCTCTTTTTCATATCGTTCCCGGGTCTGAGTCGTCTTTATGGGCGTCTTGTCCGGACGGAGCGTCCCCGCGCTTTTGCGCGCTGGCTGGTCCGCTTCTTTGCGCGGCATTATCATATCTCGATGGAGGAGTTCGCGGGGTCATTGGACGATTATGCGACCCTTTCCTCTTTTTTCGTCCGTCCGCTCGACCCGGTAAAACGACCGCTCAAAAAGGATCCGGCGCATATTCTGGCCCCTGCCGACAGCATCCTGTCGGTCTGCGAAACGGTCACGGAAGACCGGGCGACGCAGGTGAAGGGACGCACCTATCGCCTCTCGGAGCTCGTCGGCGAACCGCTCGATCTCCCGGCGCCGTGGCGCGTCGCCGTCTTTTACCTCTCTCCCAAGGACTACCACCGGTTCCATTTTCCCGTTGATACGCGGGTCGTTGCGGCACGACGCGATGGCGCACGCCTTTATCCGGTCAACAAGCTCGCGGTACCGCGCATCCCAAATCTTTTCGTGCAAAACGAGCGGGTGACGCTCAAGTGTCGCACCGCAGGTCACTCGTGGTACTATGTGACGGTCGGCGCCACCTTCGTGGGGAGCATCGAGACGGCGGCGGGAAGGATCACGGAACGGGAACGGTGGATGCCGGTCGGAAAGGACTTTCTGCAACTGGACGAGGCAGGCCGCTTCAACATGGGCTCGACCATCGTGCTCGTCATCCCCTCCGTTCTGGCGGGAACGCCTCTTCTGCCGGAGGGATCGCCCGTCCGGGTAGGCGACCCCGTATGGGATGCTCTCGCAGCGGCCAAGGAAGCGGAGTAGCATGGCGGACCGAACGAACGACATGCGGAGACTGCGCCGGTATCTCGATTTCCTCAAAATAGAGAAGCGCCTTTCCCGGAACAGCATCCTCGCGTACGAGAACGACCTTTCGCAATTCTTCGCGTGGCTCGAGCGGAAGGACGGCGATCTCTCCTCGCTCGATCCCGTCTCGTTGACCGAACACCTCGTCGAGCTTTCGAAGGATCTCCGGATCAAGGACCGTTCGCTCGCGCGCAAGATATCGGCCATCCGCGGTTTTTTGAAATTCATCCTCGACCGGGAAGGATTCGGGAGCGAGCTCATCGCCGCCATGGAGCCGGTGAAACTCTCCCGCAATCTGCCCGTTTTCCTGTCACCCGAGGAAATGCGCTCTCTCCTCGAGGCGATAGACACCTCCACCGAACAGGGGTTCCGCGATCGCACGATGTTCGAACTCTTCTATTCGTCGGGGCTTCGGGTCTCAGAACTCGTGAACCTGAAGGTGGGTGACATCATTCCGAGCGAACGCCTGATACGCGTCTTCGGCAAGGGGTCGAAAGAGCGCGTCGTGCCTTACAGCGACGACGCGGCGCGGTTCCTCGAACCGTATCTCCAGCGTTCCCGGCACGCTCTCATGAAGCCGGGAGAATGGAGCGACATCCTGTTCCTCAACAAGAACGGCAAGAAGTTCACCCGGCAGGGGGTGTGGAAGAAGCTGCGTGAGTATGCGAAGCTCGCCGGCATCGAGAAAGACATCTCGCCGCACAAGCTGCGCCACACCTTCGCGACGCACCTGCTCGAGGGAGGCGCTGACCTGCGATCGCTCCAGAT
>CAYNMQ010000338.1:0-1788 GCA_964398245.1 uncultured Spirochaetales bacterium
CTCGAGGACGGCGCCTTCACCGGAGCCGGTTACACGCGGCCGAGTTTCTCCGTCAGCCTTCCCGTAACGATCGCCCGGATACCGCTCGCATGGCTCCTCGCCGTTTTCTGCGGGCTGAGCGCCGCCGGGATCTGGGTGACCATCGCCCTCACCATGGCGATAAACGCATTTCTCTTCATCCGGATCTATCGAAGCGGTCGCTGGCTGAGAACGCGGATCGTCTAGACGGCCGATATCGGGAGCCCGAGGAACCGCATCACCCGTTGGATGTCCTCCCAGGTGGGACGCTTGTACTCGGGGTTGCGTAGAAGCGCCGAAGGATGATAGGTAACGAAGACGGGGATCCCCTCGTAATCAAAGGTCCTTTCGCGCGCCTCGCGAATGCTCATTTTGTCATGGCCGAGCAGGTATTTGAGCGCCGTTTTCCCGAGAAGCACTATGACGCGAGGACGCACGACGGAGATCTGCTTTTTCAAATAGCCGACGCACGCGCCTGCCTCGTCGGCGAGCGGCTCCCGGTTCTCGGGAGGACGGCATTTGACGATGTTCGCGATGTACACCGAACTGCGGGGGATCTTCATCCCGTTCTCGATGATCTTGGTGAGCAGTTGTCCTGCCCGCCCGACGAACGGTATCCCCTGTAAGTCCTCGTCCTCCCCGGGACCCTCGCCGATGAACATGATGTCAGCATGGAGATCGCCGTCGCCGAAGACGAGTTTCGTGCGGGTCTTGCCGAGACGGCATCGGCAGCAGTCGGCCGCTTCTCTGACCACCATTGCCATTTCCTCTTCGCGCCCCGGCGCAACGGCGAGATTCTCGGGAGGCACACGAAGCGGACTGATGGCGTTCTGCCACTTGAGGAATTCTATGGCGCGCCGATACTGCGCCGGCGTCTCTGCTTCCTTCTCAGGCATGGGGACTAAGGATCGCGCGCGGTTATTGTTTCTTGCGGCCGTACCGAAGGATGAAGAGATTATCCTCTATCGCGTTGGCGGCCTGTTCGCGGATCTTCTTGTTGTCCTCTTCGGTGATGATCTTCTTGAGATACTCCTGCACGCTCTTGTCGGCGATCTGCGCCATCGCATCGACCGCGATGGATTTGGCAAGCACCGATTTCTCGCGCCGGATGAACTCGTAGAGCGGCACCACCCCTTCCTTGTTGTCGAGGGAGCCTACCGCTATAGCGGCGGTCGAACGGACCTCCTCGTTGGGGGAATCCTTCATGACCTTCACGAGGAAGGGAAGCGATTCTTCGTAGCCGTACTTCCCGAGCGTGGAGAGTATAATCTTCTTCCAGAACAGGTTCTCGTTCTTGTCGAACAGCGCGATGAGCGTCGCCGCCGAATCCTTCGATTTGATGCGCTCGAAGTAGGCGGCGTATTCGAGCTTCCGCTCGCTCGACCGTTCGTTCACCGATGCGGCGAGCACCAGCTCGATGAGGTCGGCTCCCTCATACTCGGAAAGCGTAGAAAGGATCACGGAAAGCCATCGGATATCCTCGGTGGCCAGCTCGCGCTGGATGATCTTCTTGGTGTCGGGGGCGTCGAGCTCGATGACCGCCTGCAGGAACGCCTTCTTGTTCGACTCGGGCGAATCGGTCGGGAAGCACTCGCTCGACGGGGGGGTGACGGGCGGGGGCGGCTCCCATGTCAAGTTGGCCGGGTCGTACAGGCTGCCCTTGATCGCCGGGAACGGCCCGCGCTCCTTGGCCAGCTTGATGCTGGTCTTCATGGTGTGATAGCGCACGAATTCCATGACCTGCGCGGCAAATTCCTGCCCGTCCGCGGA
>CAYNMQ010000339.1:0-1386 GCA_964398245.1 uncultured Spirochaetales bacterium
CGTCGAGAATGCTGCCCTCGGCGTCCACAAGCTGGACGTGAAGCGGCATTTTACCGAGCGCGTGGGTAGCGCATGAGAGGCACGGATCGTAGGCGCGTATGGCGACTTCGACCTGGTTCATCATGCCTTCGGTGATCTCGGATTTGCCGTTCATCGCGTTTTTGGCCACGATGTTGACAGCCCTGTTCATGGGCTCGTTGTTGTTCGTGGTAGATACGATGAGGTTTGCCATCTCGATCTGGTCGTCGCTGTTGATGCGATAGTGGTGGAACAGCGTTCCCCGCGGGGCTTCGATGAGGCCGACGCCCTCTTTGCGTTTCTTGCCCTTGGTGACAAGGTCGGTCTTCTGAAGATCGGGATCGTTCAGAAGGTCCTTGATAACCTCTCCCGAGTGCAGGAGCTCAATGAGGCGCGCCCAGTGCATGTGCATCGACATTCCGTTCGGTTTGCCGTTTGTATATGCCTTGAAGAGCTCGAATTCCTTCTGCGCTTTGGGAGTGGGAATGAAGTCGCAGACGTTGAGGCGCGCGAGCGGACCGACCGTGTACCAGCCGTCCTTCTTCCCGAGGGACTTGAGATACGGGAACTTCATATAGCTCCACGATTTGACTTCCTCGCCGATGTACTTCAGGTAATCCTGATAGTCAACGTCCTTGAGGATCTTCTTGCCGGCATTGTTAACCGCGCGGAGTACGCCGTGGTAGAGGTCCATTGCGCCGTCTTTGCGCACCAGGCTCAGGTGGCTGGACGGGAAATTGGCGAAACCGTCGATGAACGCCTTGTTTTTGGCATGGTAGTCCTTGAACAGGGCCAGCGCGCCTTCTGCCCATGCGATCATCTTGTCGATGTTGAGAGGATCGGCGCCCTTGAGGAACTCGTCGCGCTCTGCTGTTGACAGGTTCTTGTTGATACCGCCGGGGATTGCGCCGGTGCCGTGGATCTTCTTTCCTGCCGTTGCGCGGATTATCTCCTGGCCGAACTTCCTCATCATGACGCCCTGAACGGCGAGGTCTTTGAAGTTAAGCGCAACGCCGATAACGTTACGGATCGCCGGGTCGGCATCGACGCCGAGGAGAAGGTCGGGGGATGCAAGATGGAAGAAGTGCAGCGCATGGGACTGAAACATCTGTCCGTAGTGCATGAGCCTTCTCATCTTTTCGCCTGTGGGAGTGAGCTTGTCGGCGCCTACGATCACGTCAAGCGCCTTGGCGGCTGCAAGGTGGTGGCTCACCGGGCAGATGCCGCAGAGCCTCTGTACGAGCACGGGCATTTCCCAGTAGGGGCGGCCCTGTGCAAATTTTTCGAAACCGCGAAACTCAACAACATGGAGTCTCGAGTCGATGACGTTGTTCTGGTTGTCCAGCTGAATCGTCACTTTTCCGTGAC
>CAYNMQ010000339.1:1396-1786 GCA_964398245.1 uncultured Spirochaetales bacterium
GTGACTTTCAACTCTGGCTCCCGGTTCTATTGTTCACTTTCTACCCATCGTATCTCCTCCGAAATAAGTCGAACTTCACAAGTTCATACGCCAGATTGAGCGGCTTGCCCGTTACCAGTGCCACCAGCGCTTCCCAGATGAGGTCCGCCTTGGGGGGGCATCCGGGGAGGAAGTAATCGATCTTTACAATGTGGTGGCATGGGTAGACCTTGTCAAGAATCATGGGAAGCTCATCGTCGTTGGGAATGATCTTGTCATCCACCGTGGGGCAGTCGAGATATGCTTCCTTGAGGCACGACTCGACGGAGATGTCGTTTCTCATCGCGGGAAGCCCGCCCAGGATAGCGCTTTCGCCGCGCGATATGAGGATCTTGCAGTTTTTGCGGAACG
>CAYNMQ010000340.1:0-1781 GCA_964398245.1 uncultured Spirochaetales bacterium
TCATGGTCCTCATGATCGCCGCATCAGCCTGTGCCAAGAAGGATCCGTCACAAGACTACGCGATACAGAACGCCGTCGAGAACGACGACGATCCCGACATCCCGCTCCCATGAGCCTCGTTCGCGGATACATTTTTCTCCTTGCCGCCGTCTTCCTCTGGGGCATCCACGGGCCGGCGGGCCATTTCCTCGCCTCGCGCGGGGTGGATATGCTCTGGGTCGCCGCCGCCCGCGTCCTTATGGGAACCGTCATCTTCGGCTTCTTTCTCGCGGTCACCGGCAAGTTCACGATGAATTGGCACGAACGCTGGAAGACGGTTCTCGCGCTTTCGTTCGTCGGACTTTTTCTCAACACGGTCACCTTTCACCTTGCGCTCGTCTCGATATCGGGAACGCTCGTCATGATCCTCGAGAACCTTTCGCCGGTGTTCGTCTTTCTCTTTTCCTTTTTCCTCGCCGGCGTCCGGCCGACATGGCGCGAGACCACGGCACTGTTCCTTTCCCTATCGGGAATGCTTCTTATCGTCTATGGCAAAGACACCTTCGACTTCGGCGGCGAAGATGTCGGCGCCGGTATTTTCTGGGCGGTGCTCGCCGGCGCCACCTTCGGCTGGTATGTCTATTTCTCCGCCGACCTCGTGCGGCCGCTCCGCGACGAGCCGATCAAGGTCATCCGGTTTTTGTTCAAGATATTCGTCATTTCAACGGTACTGACGATGCCGCTTCTTTTTCGTGACTGCCCCAAGCCGCAGAAGGCCGACGAGTGGTTCTGGCTCGTCGAGATGGGCCTCTTCCAGTCGGGCGGCGCCTATCTCTGCTGGAACTACGCCCTGCGCGACATCCCGGTCAACACCGCCTCGGTGCTCTTTCTCCTTACCATCGTCTTCACAGCGGTGAACGAGATCCTTTTTCTCTCGCTGGTCCCCAACGGATTCATCTTCGGCGGGGGCGTGTTCATCATCGTGGCGGGAATACTGCTCAGGCCGCGTCGCGAGCGGCAGAACGGAGAGAACCTCTGTTGATCGCCGCTACTTCCCCGGGCACTGCTTCACGACGGCGGGGTTGATGCTCCGCAGACCGTAGGCGCGGTCGAAGTGGCGCGAGAACTCCTCGGCGAGCTTTTCGGCGCGGTAGTGGAACGCCTCCTTGTCCTCCCAGGTGGTGATGGGGTTCAGGATGTTCGGGTCGACGCCGGGGCACTGTTCCGGCACCATGATGTGGAAGAGCGGATCCTCGTGGTACGGGACACTCTCGAGTTCGCCGTGGAGCGCCGCCGAGACGATGCGCCGCGTCACGGTGATGTCCATCCGCTTCCCCTTGCCGTAGGGACCTCCCGACCAGCCGGTGTTGACGAGATAGACATGGACATGGTGTTTCTCGAGTTTCTCGCCGAAGAGATTGATGTAGTCGTTCGGATTGCGCGGGAAGAAGGGCTCGCCGAAGAAGCGCGAGAAGGTGCTCTCGGGGTCCTTGACGCCGGTCTCGGTGCCGGCGAGTTTCGAGGTGTAGCCCATGAGATACCAGAGCATCGCCTGTTCTTTGTTCAGTTTTGCGACCGGCGGCAGAACGCCGTTGGCGTCGGCGGTGAGAAAGAGTATCGTCGTCGGATGGCCGCTCGTGGCCGATTCCTTCACATTCGGGAGGAACGAGAGGGGAAAGCCGCCGCGGCTGTTTTCGGTGAGCCGTCCGTCGAAGAGATCGAAGGTACCGTCGGGGAACACCATGACATTCTCGATGATCGCACCGTGTTTGAGATGGTGCGCCTGATGGAAGATGGCGTGG
>CAYNMQ010000341.1:0-1755 GCA_964398245.1 uncultured Spirochaetales bacterium
ATCAGTATCGCACGGCCAGCCGAGGTCCCGGTAGCGGACCTGCTCGCCGCCACCATGCGCCGCATTGGATCGCCTGCCTGATCCTTGTCGCTTTTCCCTTTGCAGTCGTCCTTATCACATGCGCCCTTGTCATCTGGTGCGCGGAGCCGACCCCGATTGAGCCCTTTCAATATCTGTCACGCTGAAAACCGGAAGAATAGTCGCTCGCGCCCGAAACGGTGGAAAATCGCAATTTTCGTATTGCGTCAGTCACGAGTGGAAAAAGCTCAACCTCAAGCGCGTAAGGCCGAATAGATAGGTGTCTCCCCGAATAAAGAAGCTGGATCGGGGATGACAACAGCCCAAACGCTATCCTTCGCGGCGACAGAATGTTTGGCTCGCGTGTGGAACGTGCCCCATGCGCCGGTCCTCGCACTCACATCCCTGTGAGTGCTGCGGTCCCGTCGCCGCCTCCGCCCATCCTGGGCTCCGGCGGCGCCTAGTCGCATGGGGCACGTTCCACACGCGAGCTGCGTAAGCGGCCTGTTCCGCGAAAGGCAGAGAGGAACGATGACTTGTCCTGCAAATCGTGTCTGGCAAAGCAGCTGCGCATAGACGAGCTGGAAGCGCAGGTCGCGCGATTGCAGTCGCAACTCCGCTACCAGAAACGAACTGCTGCCGAAGGTCCCTTTGGTTCTTCGACGCCGTCGTCGAAGAAGCCGTTCAAAGCAAACTCCTCCGAGGAGGAGCAGAAGAAGCGCGGCGGCGCCAAGAGAGGGCATCCCGGGCATGGCCGCAACGCGATCACCACGGATGACGCCGAAGAGATCGTCGATGTCGATGTTTCCGGCGTCTGTCCGCATTGTGGAACACCCATGCAAGACGCCGGGATCTGCTGCCGTTCGGTCATCGATGCGGAGGAGTTTCGTCCTCGGCGCATACAGTATCGGTTGCGCCGCCGGCGTTGTCCGGCCTGCAAGAAGGTCATCCGCGCGCCGGCACCCGGTGTGTTGCCGAAGAACCTCTACGGCAACCAACTGCTGAGCGAGGTCGCGGTCGGGCATTACCTGCACGGCACACCGCTCGGACGGCTCGCGGCCCAACTTCATCTCCCTCTGAGTGGGCTGATCGAGGCGATGCACCGACTCGCCCGGCTCTTCGCGAATGTGCCGGAACATTTGAAGCAGGAGTACCGCCGGTCGCCGGTCCGACACGCCGACGAAACCGGATGGCGAAACGACGGTGGTTCGGGCTATGCCTGGCTCTTTTGCACGCCCAAGCTCTCGCTCTATCTGTTTCGCAAGACGCGTTCGTCGTCAGTAGTGCAGGACGTCATGGGCAAGAAGCCTTTGTCTGGCATTCTGGTTGTCGATCGTTACAGCGCGTACAATCGCGTCCCGTGCCGGCTGCAGTATTGCTATGCCCATCTGTTGCGCGAGGTCAAGAACCTGGAGATCGAAGATCCGGACGACGAAGAGGTCTGGGCGTTCGTCAGCGTCATGAAACCGGCGCTATCCGCGGCCTGCGGATTGCGCGGTCAGGGCTTGTCGCGTCCGACTTTTCTCCGCAAGGCCAGCGCCGTCAAGGCTGAGATCATCTCGGCCGTCGAGCGGCCGGCGATGAACCCGGGCATTCAGCACATCCAGAACATATTTCGTGATCATGCCGACCGCATGTATCACTGGGCCACGGATCCCTCCATTCCGGCGGAGAACAACCTGGCGGAACGCAATCTTCGACCGACGGTTATCGCGCGTAAGGCAAGTTACGGTTCGC
>CAYNMQ010000342.1:0-1755 GCA_964398245.1 uncultured Spirochaetales bacterium
ACTTCACAACACAACCGCCGAGGGCGCGGTGACGGTCGCCGAAAAGATACGGGAGATCGTTCAAGGCGCGGTCGTTCCCGCCGACGGTAACCAACTCACGATCACCTCGAGTTTCGGCGTCTCCGCCTACCCCGACCCGGTCAGGAACCCGGAGGATCTCATCAAGTCGGCCGATGAGGCGCTTTACCGCTCCAAAGAGCAGGGACGGAACCGCGTAACGCGCCATGTCGCGTCCCCTTCCTGACCTGCGGGGCGTCCGGTGATACGCCATCTTGTCCCCTTCGTCCTTTTCTTCGCCGCCTATTTTGCGGGCGCTCCGCTGGTGCTTCTCTCGGGTGTCGCCGCCCTCGTTTCCCGGGTGATGCGTCATCGGGAAGCGACCGTCGTGACGGCCGCTTTTTTCTTCGCCGCCGCAGGGCACGCCGTCGCCTACCGCGACACCCTTCCGCTTTCAGAGACTCACGGCGTCGCCTATGCCGACCGCGAGATCATACGGCTCGAAGGCGGCGGGACCTTCCGCCACGACGGAACGGCTGTGCCGCGCGAAGGCGATGAGATACGCTTCAACGAATCGGCGGTCCAGCGCGGCGAGAAAGGGCGCCTGCTCACATCATTTGAGGTAGTGCCGCCGCAAAAACTCCGTTCGCGGCTCGCCACATTCATACGGGAGCGCAGCGGCTCGACCCTGCTTCTCGCCTTCGCGACCGGGAAACGGCTTTTCACTCCGGCGGAACGGGCCGCCTTTCTCAAGACGGGAACCATGCACCTCGTCGCCATATCGGCGTTCCATATCGGCATCCTCTTTCTTCTGCTCCATGGCCTTACCCGCCTGTTCTTCCTCTTTCGAACGATCCCCCCGCGCACGATCTCGTATCTCTCGATGTTCCTCAAGGCGCTCCTCCTCTTCTGGTACCTGTCGCTCACCGGGTGGGCGACGCCGACCGTCCGCGCCGCGATCTTCGTGATGGTGCTCGACACGCTCCTCTCCTTCGGGCTGGCCGTCCATCCGGTGCAGACCTTTCTCTGGTCCCTCGCGCTCACGAGCACCGTACTGCCGCGAAGCATCACGAGCTGGAGTTTCGTCATGAGCGCGATCTCGGTGTGCGCGGTGATCTCGTTGTGGCCCCGTCTCCCGCGATCGTCCTTCGTGTCGCTCCTTGCGCTTTCAGTGCTCATCAACTTCCTGTTCATACCGATATCGGCGGAGCTCACCGGATGGATCCCGCTCATCGCGCCGCTTGCCAATCTTCTCACCGTGCCGCTGGCGAGCGTGCTCCTCGCCTTCCTCATACCGGCGCAGATGGTGTTCCCGCTCTTTCCTTCGCTCGCAGCGCTGCTCCTTGTTCCCTCTGATCGGCTTGCCCGCATCATGACCGAGAACCTCCTCTACCTTTCGTCGCTTTCCGACAGCACTCTACTGCCCCTGCGGCAGGCGGCGGGCGCATGGAGCGCGATCTTTTACCTCGCCGCGGCGGCGGTTCTCTTCGGAACAGGCCTTCTCCGGCGTGGCGCCGCGGTGCTCCTCGTCCTCTGCGCGGTCCCTTTTTTCGTGCCGTCCGGCGGCGACCACGGCATCGAGACCGTATCGGCGCTTCCGGGAGAGTCCTACTGCGTTCGGGAGGGCGGTGGACAAGGCCGCGTCGTCGAGGTGCGCCGTTACAATTTCCCGGCGGAGCACATACAACGCAAGGTCGATCTGCTCCCCGTATCGCTCGAACGGGACCTTGCCGCCTGCGGAGTACTGCAGGTGACCGC
>CAYNMQ010000343.1:0-1746 GCA_964398245.1 uncultured Spirochaetales bacterium
CTCACCGCACGCGCACCCCCTTCGAGCGACCGGATGGGCCTGCTCAATGTCGCGGCGGGCTTTTTCACCTACACCTACCTCAACCTCGAAGACGCCCCCCACGACGGCACCGACACCGTCAACTTCGGCCCCGACCTCTCGGCGGCGCTCATTACCGGCGGCTTCGCGGTGACGCCCGATCTCTATGTTCTCGCGCGCTTCGGCTTCAACATCGAATGGGTGGACGGCGACTGGCAGGAATCGACCTTCCAGTTCGGCCCCGGCATCCGCTACGATTTCCTTACCGACCCGATCGTTGCCTACGGCGGCATCTTTCTTTCGTACGCCCTGCAGAAGATCGGCACGGGTGGCGGCGGCGAACTCTACCTGCACTACCTCATCCCCGAACTCTTCGTGGGAGCCGAGGTCCCGCTCCACGACCAGTTCAGCCTCTGTGGCCAGTTCGCGTTCGGGTACCTTCACTGCTGGGCCGAAAACAAGAATGATACCCCCGCAGGAATGGTGAGCGTCGAGAACGAACTGAACGGCGTATCGCTCGGGCTTCTCTTCTCGGCGACGGTCTATTTTTAGAGGGATACCATGCGCAAACCGATCCTCTTCCTCGTTATAGTCACCGTATGCTTTCTCTCCGCGGGAGAACCAGCTCCGAAACCGGCGGCATCCGCTGGGGGGGCCGAAAAGGAATTCACGATCGAGGAACTCGCCAAGTTCGACGGCAAGGAAGGGCGCCCCGCCTATGTCGCGATAGAGGGCATCGTCTATGAAGTGACCGATGTCAAGGCATGGAAAAAAGGCGAACACGGCGGCGGCAAGGCAGGCACCGACATCACCGCCCTCATCACGACGAAATCGCCCCACGGCATCAAGGTCACCAGGAACCTCCGGCCCGTGGGCAAACTGAAAAAGTGAGGTGAGATGTACGAGTTCGGCAAGTTTCTCGGCTGGGTGAACGCCAGCCTCCTTTTTCTTGTCATCGCGCTCTTCCCCGTGCGAAAACTCCTGCCGCCGACGAATCGGCTCCTCCTCTTCCTGCGCCGCGTACACCGGTGGAGCGCCCTTCTTCTCGTCGTCTCGGCACTGACCCACTCGTTCCTCGTGTGGGGCATCCCTCAACTGCACAGCGGGCATTTCCTCTTTGCGACCATTCTTTTCGCCATCCTCGTCGCGTGGCTTGGTCCCCGGATCAAACTGCCGGTGTGGTTCCTCGCACATCTGTTCCTTGCGCTCGCGGCGATCGAACTGTTCGTTTGGCATGTGTGGTAATCAGTAAGCGGAGCAGGATGTGAAAAAATCGTTTTTCGCATTTTTGACCCTCATCGGCGTTCTCTCTCTCTCAGCCGCCGAACTCGTCACCGTGACCGAACGGAACGGCATTTATGACCTGCGGGTCGTCTCGACTACCGGTATCGGGAAGACCCCGCGTGACGAGCGGATCACCGCACCGTTCGTTCTCATCGCCGAGCGGAACGGAGCGCCGGTGTACCGCATCGCGGTCGCGCTCACCCCGGGCCGCGATCCGGGGAGCCGCGTCGGACGGACATATCTTCCCGACGGGATCCATTGGGATCGGATCACCCTCCATCGCGCCGACCTCGCTTTCCGCAACAAACCGATCTCCGCTCTGCCGCTCGCGGGAACAAAGCCTATCGCCATGATCCTTCGCCCCGCCCGCGCTCCCACGCCCCCCGCGGCGCGGCCCCCCGGGTGAGGGGTTAGACTCCAGGTGGCCCGCCCCGGCGCGACGCG
>CAYNMQ010000344.1:0-1745 GCA_964398245.1 uncultured Spirochaetales bacterium
TTGCCGTCGCCCGCGAGGTAGAGCGGCGTCGAAAAGCGCACCTTCACCGTCGTCTTCATGGCGAGCGTGCCGCCGGGCATCACGCGCACCGTGGGCGAGGTGGTATCGCTCACGTTGTTCGTGAACGGCCCCAGTTGCCCCTCCTTCGCGAAGACGAACACGGTGTTCGTCTCGATCCGGATGGTGCTGGTCATGTTTGTGAAGTTGACCATCTCGTCGCACGACGCCACGCATCCGCCGCCCGTGATGACGAGCGTGTCGCCCGCGGTGAACGCGGCCATCATTTCCGCGAAGGTGTTCGTCTCGCTTCCGTCCGTCGTCAGTGTCTGGTTGGTGATCGCGCCGGGCGCATCGTACGTCCCTTCCGCCGTGTTCAGCGTGGACGGTCTTTGGACGGGCACACCCGAGCGCCGCGCCGAACGACCGATTTTATTTTTCATCTCGACCGAAAACGGCCCCATCATACGTCTTCTGACGCCCGTCGTCAACGCCGTGCGCCGCGCGTCAAAAACGGAACGAACGCCAACCCGGTCCGGCACTTGCACACCAAACAGATGGATTCCTAATAGCTGCCGAAAACACAAAGACCGCAAAGGAAAATCCTAAAGACGTCTTTTTATCTTTTTCTCCTTCTCTGCGTTCCTTGCGTTCTTTTACGGCTAATCTTTAACTGCTCTTTTTAGGTTCAACCTCTTCAAGCCGCACGCCGGCGAACCACGCGGTGCCGGTCGCCCTGAAGATTCTGAACCACAGCATCGCCTTGTACTTGCCCTTGCCGACCTTGTCGTCGGTGGTGAACTCGAGTTTCTGGTGCACCCATTCCTGGTCGCCGTTCCAGTACGACTGCACGGGCTTGCGCAGCGCGGAGTAGGTTCCCCCGAACTCCTTGTCTCCGTACTGCTCGACTTCCATGCACGCGCCGAAGCCGCCGCGGGAGCCGGTCGGCGAGACGAGATTCTCGGTGCGGATGAAATACGAAAGCCGGTACGTGGTGTTCGGCTTGAGCGCCGAATCGCCGCGGAGCGCGAAGCCGACGTAGGTCTTGTCGCCCGCGCAGACGATGCCGACCGCTGTTCCCTCGCGACGGGCGGTTTCCGGGACGCCCCAGCCCTTCCAGCCGTTCTTGTCCGAGTCGACCAGCACCGCCTTGGCGGACGTGTCAGCGGCGCGGCGGGCGCGCTCGACCTCGACCGAAATCTCGTCGGTGTACGCCTTCCCCCGCTTCGCGAGCCGGTCGAAGAGCTCTTCGCGGATCCACGCCACGCGGCGCGCTTCGATGGAGCCGGGCGCGACCGCGGCGGCCGCCGCCTTGAGCATGCCGTCGAGCTCCCTGATGAACGCGGGCGAGTAGATCTTTTTCCAGATGGAGCCTTCGTCGGGGCCGTAAAGCATCGGCCCGATCTCGGTCTCGCCGATGAGCGAGGGCACCGCCATCTCGCCGATCCACTTCTTCTCACGGGCGTCGAAGAACTTCGTCATCTCCGCCGCGCCGGCGCCGAACATCAGCCGGTGGTGCTCGGCGCGCTCGCCCTCGACGTCGCTCTTGCCGTCCCACGCGAGCTTAGAGAAGCCGTAGAAGTTGAGGGAGTTCTGCACCAGCGTCTCGCCGACGTTCGATTCGACGAACGAACCGACGATGTAGGGCTCGGCGAGCGTGTAGAATTTCGCGTAGGCGCGCGGCGCGACCTGCGGGACGTCCGGCGCCTGGAGGCCCTGTACCGGGCCCACGGCTGGTACCAGGCCCG
>CAYNMQ010000345.1:0-1735 GCA_964398245.1 uncultured Spirochaetales bacterium
CCAGCAGCGCGAAACTCTGCCCAGCCCCGCTCCGGCGCGGTAACTCGCGATGCTCGACGATCTCGGCGCGGCGAACACCGGTCCGTTCCCGAACGAGACGATACGCCACCTCTTCAGCGAGATATTCAGGGCTTCGGTCGCCCTCATGGAGGGGACCCGTAGGGGACTTAAGGTAAGCCGTACCCAGCGCGCCGAGCGCGGCGTCGTTACGGTCGGGGCGGTACGCATTGGTGCCGAACCGGTGGCGATCGCCGGTCCCTGCGCGGTCGAATCGGTCGAACAAATGGAGATGGCGGCGCGGGAACTTTCGCGGCTCGGAGTGAAACTCTTACGCGGCGGCGCCTTCAAGCCGCGCTCGAACCCCTATGCCTTCCAAGGCCTCGGCGAGGCGGGGCTCAAGATACTTCACGATACGGCGCGCAAGTTCGGCATGGCGGCGGTGACCGAGGTGATGGACACCCGGCAGATAGAAGTTGTGGTGCGGTATGCCGACATTCTGCAGGTCGGCGCACGCAACATGCACAACTACGAACTGCTCCGCGAGATCGGCAAGGTACGCAAGCCGGTCATCCTCAAGCGCGGATTTTCTTCGACCATCGAAGAACTGCTCTGGGCCGCCGAGTATGTGGTGAGCGGCGGCAACGAGGCGGTCATCCTCTGTGAACGGGGCATCCGCACCTTCGAGACGCAGACGCGCAACACCCTCGACATTTCGGCGATACCGATACTCAGGCAGATGTCGTGGCTGCCGGTCATCGTGGATGTCTCTCACGCGGCGGGCCGCACCGACATCCTCGCGCCGCTTGCCCGCGCGGCCCTTGCCGCCGGCGCCGACGGGGTGATGGTCGAGGTGCATCCGTTCCCGGCGGTCGCCCGTTCCGACAGCCGCCAGCAACTCGACCTCGAGCAGTTCACTGCCTTTCTGCGTGAGAGCGGTCTTGCTGCCGAGGCGCGCTGTGCCGCCAATGATGCGTGATCAGTAGTGAACAGTGATACACATTCGGAGGAAACGATGAAACTTTCGGTTGCCTGTAATTTCGATCCGGCCCTTATCGAAGGGCTCAAGGGGTATCCCGTGTATGAGGTCTATGGAAAACTGACGAGCGATTACTTTGGCGGTGGCCGCCCTTCGTTCTATCTGCCCGAGGTGGACCGCACCGGGCTCGAGGAGTATGTGAAGAAGTGTCATGCGGCGGGCATCGAGTTCAACTACCTGCTCAACGCCTCGGCGATGGGCAATAAAGAGTTCACCCGCGAGGGCCAGCGCAACATCGAGGAACTGCTCGAGTGGCTCGATGCGATAGGCGTTGACTCGGTGACGGTCGCGAATGTCTTCTTTTTGCGGCTCGTCAAGGCGCGTCATCCGCGTCTCAAGGTGCGCGTCTCGAGTCACCGATACACCGACAACGCGCGCAAGGTCCGGTTCTGGGTCGAGAACGGCGCCGACTACATCGTCGTCTCGGAGGTCAACATCCACCGCGAGTTCAAGGTGCTCGAGGCGATGCGCAAGGCGGCAGGCGATGTGGAACTGCAACTCATCGTCAACAACTGGTGTCGTCAGGACTGCGCGATCGCCGGCAACCACGCCGTCAACCTTTCGAACGCCTCGCAGAAAGGATCGAAGGGTTTTCCTCTCGACTACTCCTCGATAATCTGCAACAGCATCCGTCTCAACGATCCGGTCAACTATCTGCGCGCCAACTGGATCCGTCCCGAAGATTTGCACATCTACGAG
>CAYNMQ010000346.1:0-1729 GCA_964398245.1 uncultured Spirochaetales bacterium
GTGGTGACATAGGTTATCGGGACCGCCGGTTTGCTGACCGGGAAGGTGCCGTCGAGCGCCACACCGCCCGTCGTTTCGAGCCGCACCGTGCCGGTCGCCCCCGCCGCATCCCACTTGGTGTCCTGCGAGTGGAACGCGATCCAGACCGGCTCGCCGGCGGTTACGGTGAAGGGATAGGGATGAGCCCAGACCATCTTTTTCTGTGCGATGAGGTCGTCCACGAGTACACCGTCTATCTTGAGCGCTGTCACCGTACCGCTCACCTGCGCGATGCCGGTGATGTGGAAACGGCCGCCGTTCACCGGCGCTGGGACCCGCTGATTCGGGTCGAGCAGGTCGCCTTCTTCGTATTCGGGGTAGTAGAAGTCCTTGCGATAGTTCGCGTAGATGGCGCTGGTCGTTTCGACCGCCGCACAGTGGCTCATCGTCGGCGCGCAAAAGGTGACCGGGTCGAGGTAGGTGTGCGGCGTCGCAGAGTCGGTGTCGGGATTTTCATCAGACCCGGTATCGGGTTGCTCTGCGTCGTCGGTCGGCTCGATCTCGTCCGGGGAATCGCCATCTGCGACCTCGTCACTCCCATCGGTGATGTTCGGCATATCGGTCTCGTCGGGGGCGTTATCCGTTTCTTCCCCGATATCGGCATCGTTCCCGCCGCCGTTCTCGTCGGGCCCGCCGGTGGCGTCGTCGGCGACGACGCTGTCGCCGTCTGGTAAGACGACCTCGTCGGTCTCTCCGTTCTTTCCTTCGTTGCAGGAAAGAAGGAAAAGGAACACCACCGCCGACGCGGCCAGCAGAAGTCGCAACCGCGTCATGCGCACCTCCTGACTAGAAGCCATGTTCCGCCAGTTTCTTGAGCCGCTCCCAGCGGAACTTGACATCCTCCTGCAGGAGGGCGTTGAGGCGTTTCGCCTCGTCGGGGAACTGCTTGAGGAGCGTCTTGAAGCGCACCTCGTTCTCGATGATCTCCTTCACCTCGCGGGTCGGTTCCTTCATGTCGAGTTGCAGCGGATTCTTTCCCTCGGCGCGGAGATCGGGGTTGTAGCGGTAGAGCGGCCAGAGACCCGTCTCGACGGCGAGTTTCATCTCCTTCTGCGAGTGGGTCATGTCTATCCCGTGGTTGATGCAGGGGCAGTAGGCGATCACGATGGAGGGGCCGTCGTATTTCTCTGCTTCGATCATTGCCTTGAGCGTCTGGTTCTGGTTGGCGCCCATGGCGACCGATCCGACATAGATGTAGCCGTAGGTCATCGAGAGGAGGCCGAGGTCCTTCTTGCGCGTCTTCTTGCCGCTCGTCGCGAAGCGGGCCACCTGCCCGAACTGCGACGCCTTCGACGCCTGACCACCGGTGTTCGAATAGACCTCGGTGTCGAGGACGAGGACATTGATGTCTTCGCCCGAGGCAAGGACATGGTCGAGCCCACCGTAGCCGATGTCGTAGGCCCAGCCGTCGCCGCCGATGATCCAGACCGACTTCTTGACGAGGTAATCCTTGAGGTCGAGCAGTTCTTCGATGAGCGGGCTGTCGCAGTGTTCACGGATGAGCGCCTCTTCGATCTTCGGCGCGAGTTCACGGGTCTTCTCGGCATTCTTCTTGTTCGCGATCCATTCGTTGAAGAGTTGTTTCGTCGCCGCGGAAAGTTCGCAACCGCAGGTGCAGTCCTCGCCTTCCGCACAGCCGCAGTCGCAGTCGTCGCCGCAGTCGCACTTGAGTTCGAGCAGTTTCTTCATG
>CAYNMQ010000347.1:0-1728 GCA_964398245.1 uncultured Spirochaetales bacterium
GGTGCAATTCTAGCCCATGCGTGGCCTTTTGCTCCTCATACCGTTCCTCGTTACGACTCTTTTCGCGCTCGATGTTCCGCCTCTCACCGGCCGGGTGAACGACCACGCCGGGATGCTTCCGGCCGATGTCAAGGCGCGGCTGGAGGCGAAACTCGCGGCGTTCGAAAAAAGCGATACGACGCAGATCGTGGTGCTCACCGTGCCGTCGCTGCAGGGCGACAGCATCGAGGACTTTTCCCTGCGGGTCGCCGAGAAGTGGGCGGTCGGACAGCGCAAACGGGACAACGGCGCGCTGCTCGTCGTCGCGCAGGAGGACCGCGAACTGCGGATCGAGGTCGGTTACGGGCTTGAAGGGAAACTCACCGACGCGCTGTCGAACCGCATCATTAGAAACATCATCGTGCCGCGGTTCCGCGAAGGCGACTTCGCGGGCGGCGTCGAGGCGGGGGTCGATGCGATGATCGCCGCGGTGAAGGGAGAGTTCGCGTCCGAAGAGACCAGCGAACCCCTCTCTCACGGCGACCTGCTTTTCGCCGGGATCATACTGCTGGCGTTCTTCATTTTTCTTTTCGCGCTTCGTTCGCGCGGCGGCCCCGGCGGTCCCGGGAGCGGCGTCGGCGGCGGCCGATTCTATCGTCCCCCGACAACGGGGCGGTGGGGCGGCTTTTTCGGCGGCGGGCGAAGCAGCGGCGGTGGTTTCTCGGGGGGCGGCGGCCGGTTCGGCGGCGGTGGTTCGTCGGGGAAGTGGTGACTTTTTGCCGCATTGACTTTTTACGCTCTCCGCATAGGGTAGGCTCGGTTACCGAAAGGAGTATCCCATGCGGCGAGTAGAAGAACATCCGATCCTCGACACGAAACGGACACAGAAAGAGGTTTCCTTCACCTTCGACGGCTCACCGATGCGCGGCCTCGACGGGGAGATGGTCAGTTCGGCGCTTTTCGCGAACGGCATCACCCGCTTTTCGATCCATCGCAAGGACGGCGCGCCACAAGGTATCTTCTGCGCCAACGGGCAGTGTTCCCAGTGCACCGTCATCATCAATGGTCATGCCCAGAAATCGTGCGTGACGCCGCTCCGCGAAGGGATGGATATCCGGACGCTCAACCGCCTTCCGGCGCTTCCTCCCGACGACGAGCCGCTCCGCAACCATGAAAAGAAGGTCATCAACTGCGATGTGCTCGTGGTCGGCGGCGGCCCGTCGGGGCTCACCGCGGCGATAGAACTGGCGAACCTCGGCCTGCGCGGCGTGATCGCCGACGACAAGGACCGGCTCGGCGGCAAACTGGTGCTCCAGACCCACAAGTTCTTCGGTTCCGAAGAGGACTGCTATGCCGGGACGCGCGGCTACGAGATCGCCCAAATCCTCGAAAAGGAACTCCGCTCCTACAAGAATGTGACCGTGTTCACCGAGACGGCGGTCGTCGGCATCTACAAGGACCGCAAGGCGGGGCTCTTCGAGAAGAACCGGCGCTATCTCCTCGTCAGTTTCGAAGGGCTCATCGTGTCGGCGGGGGCGCGGGAAAAGAGCATCGTCTTTCCCGGCAACGACCTTCCCGGCGTCTATGGCGCCGGCGCCTTCCAGACGCTCGTTAACCGTGACCTCGTACGGGCGGCGAAAAAGGTGCTCGTCGTCGGCTCGGGCAATGTCGGCCTCATCGCCGCGTACCATGCGCTTCAGGCGGGCATCGCGGTCAACCATCACACCGTTGCTGGTGGAGATGATGGCA
>CAYNMQ010000348.1:0-1727 GCA_964398245.1 uncultured Spirochaetales bacterium
CTCCATCGTGTTGTCACGCATAAAAAAAATAGCAAATAGACAACCATAGTATAAGAACTAGTGAGTCTGGGCAGTTAGGACAGGTAAAGGTGGTATTTGCGCACAAGTTCCGCTACGCCGGCAGGCACCAAGTGCTCCCATGCCGTTCCGGCGGCGACCGCCTCGCGGACTATCGTGCTCGAGATGTCGGGCAGTTTGATCGGGAGCGTCGAATCGAGTCCGCGGCCGATGACGATCGGGGGAGCGAGGCGCGCAAGTTCCTCGAAGTCCTTCCACTGATCGCGGGTGTTCCAGTTGTCTTCGCCGATGACGAGGCGGTAATCGCGCGGGCCGTAGCGTTCGATGAGATGCCTCACGAGCGTGACGGTGTAGACCGGCGATCCGGACATCTTCTTCTCGTCGTCGAGCACGCGCACCTTGTGGCGTCCGCGCCACGGGAGCGCGAGAAGGTGGCACATCTTGTAGCGCAGGCGGAAGGGGCTCAGCGGATAGCCGAACGGGGGAGCGGCGCGCGGGATGAGCCACACCTGATGCATGCCGAGTTTGTGAAGCAGAAGAAAGATCATGAGCTGGTGTCCGAGGTGCGGCGGATCGAACTTGCCGCCGAGGAGCGCGATCGGACGCGGTTTTTTCTCAGGTAAGGATGTCTTTCGCATAGAGCACATCCACGCCGAAGGTTCTTCGTTCTATCTTGGCGATGACCGGTATCTTGCGTTTGTAGTGCATCGTGAGCACTTTCTTCGCGGCGAACGATACGAGCCGCTCATCGGCGCCGAGCGCGACGATCTTTTCGGGCGGTATCCGCAGGTCGAGGAGCGCGTAAAGGACCGGATCGAGGTCGGCGTAGCGGAAGCCGATCTCCCCTTCGTCGGTCTGTCCTTCCCACAGATCGGCCGACGGGGCCTTCCGGAGCACCGGATCGGGAAGCGCAAGGTGGCGGGAAAGGGCATAGATATCGGTCTTGTAGAGGTCGCCGATCGGGTTTATCGCCGAGGCGCTGTCGCCGAAGAGCGTGGCATAGCCGAGCGCGATCTCGCTTTTGTTGCTCGTGCCGATGACGAGCGATTTTGAGTGGTAAGAAAAGTCGAAGAGCGCGATCATCCGCATGCGCGCCATGATGTTGCCGATCCGGGGACGATGCCCCGTCTCTGGTGACACCATGAGATGCCGCGCCGCGCCGTCCACCGCCTCCGAGATGTCGAGGATGTGGGTCCGGATGCCCAGTTTCTTGGCGACGAGCCGCGCATCCTTGAGCGATGAAGGAGAAGAGGTACGGTAGGGAAGGATGAGGCCGGTGACCCGCTGAGGACCAAGCGCACGGACGGCAAGCGCCGCGACGAGCGCCGAATCGACCCCGCCCGAAAGGCCGAGAACGACGCCGCTGAAGCCGCCGCGCTCCACCGAGCGGCTGATGAAGAAGGAAAGCGCTTCGGCGGCAAGCGGCGCATTGAGCGGAGGGAGCGGAAGCGGCATTCGTCTACTCAAGAGCGTCTCTCAGGACGGCGCGATCGAACGCCGACACCGTGGCCGTTTTCGCCAGCGTCCGCGAGATGATGTCGGTGTCTATGTCGACCGTGAGGATGGGCTCCCGGAACAACGGGGGGCGGAGCATCTTCCCGTGGTGATCGACGGCGAGCGAGCCGCCGGCGAAAATGAGGCTGTCTTCGACGCCGACCCGCTGGGGCATGAGCACCAAGCTGGGACCGCGCGTCTTCGGCCAGAAGGAA
>CAYNMQ010000349.1:0-1713 GCA_964398245.1 uncultured Spirochaetales bacterium
CGCCGCCGGCTGCGGCACCCCTCTCCGCCCGATAACCGAGAAAACGCCCAAGGCGCTCGTGCCGGTGCTCAATGTCCCCCTCATCGAATACGGCATCTCGTTCCTCAAACATCACGGCATCACCGAAATATACATCAATCTTCACCATCTTCCCGCTCAGATCAAAGACCACCTTGGCGACGGATCGCGTTTCGGCGTGAAGATAACCTATCTGTTCGAGAAAGAGATCCTCGGGACCGGCGGCAGTATCGCGAGCATGAAGCCGCATGTCACCGAACGGTTCCTCGTCATGAACGGCGATGTGATCTGCGACTTCGACCTCGAGGCGTTCGTGGACCGTCACATCGCGAACAAGGCGCTTGTCACGCTCGGCCTCGTGCGGGCGCAGGAGGGGGAGCCCCACGCCGTCGTGACCGCCGACGACGACGGGCGCATCGTGCGGCTCCTCAAGGGCGCCGCCGCACCGTCTCTGCCGCCGGCAAACGCGGTGTTCACCGGCATTCACCTCATAGAACCGGCGCTCTTCGACTATCTGCCCAACGACATCTTCTACTCCATCACGAGCGATGTGTATGAGCGGCTGGTTCGCGAACGCGCCGACATCTACGGCCACTTCATCGAGGGACGCTGGCACGACGCCGGCACCCCCGAAACGCTCGTCGCCGCCTCATTCGATCTCCTCGGCAACCTGTCGCTCTCCTACGCCGTACCTGCTCTCCACAAAGGCTATGGGATTCCCGCCGACCAACTGGCACTTCTCGGCAAGAGAGTGAAGGCTCCCGCGATCCCGATAAAACCGCCGGTCGCCATCGGCAACAACTGTAAGCTGAGCGGCGTCGAATCCCTTGGTCCGTGGCTCGTCATCGGCGACAAAAGCCTTCTTTCGACCGGCGCGGCGACGGAGCGCGCGGTATATCTGCCGGGCGCCGACGGGAAGAACCGCATTGACACGCCGAAAGGGACGCTATATTATTGAGGGGAGCAAGGGAGGCGCTCATGTCACCGGAAGAATCGGTAAACCTCGCGTCTTACGACGACGCGACCCTCATCACCCTGCTTCTCAACGGCACCGTGGCGCGGAACCGCCACTTCGAGTTCTTTTCGACCGAACGGGGCCGTACGGTGCACAAACAGGCGAAAACGCTCGAAGGCGTTCTGCACGACCTCAAGAATGGCGCCAAGGTTATCTCGGAGGCGAAGGATGAATGGGGCTGGCGCGTCATCCTCGAGAACGAAGAGAACCGCTACCGGCGCACCGTCATCATGACCGATACCATGCACCAGATATTCCACACACAACGAAAGAAAAAGGTCTGAACGGCGTCACTTTTCGATCATCAGGAGGGATTTCCATGGACGACAAACGCAAGAATGTGCTCGATGGGGTGCTCAAGAACATCGAGAAGCAGTACGGGAAGGGTTCCATCATGTTCCTCGGCGACGAGACGCAGGCCGACATCCCGGTCATACCGAGCGGATCGGTGAGTCTCGACATCGCGCTCGGCATCGGCGGCTATCCGCGCGGCCGCATCGTCGAGATCTACGGCCCCGAGGCATCGGGGAAGACGACGCTCGCGATGCACGCGGTCGCCGAGGTCCAGAAACGGGGCGGCGCGGCGGCCTACATAGACGCCGAACCCGCCTTCGCCATCACCTATGCGAAGCAACTCGGCATCCAGGTCGAGTCGCTCATCGTTTCGCGCCCCGACTTCG
>CAYNMQ010000350.1:0-1709 GCA_964398245.1 uncultured Spirochaetales bacterium
GTGAAATAACGCTCGCCGTTCACGGTGGTCTGTTTGCGGATGTAATGGGAGGGCTCCTTGGCGGCGAATCGCTGGCTGACCTCGAGGTAGTAGCCGAAAACCTTCGTGTATCCCAATTTGAGCGTCGGTATGCCGGTTGCGCTGCGTTCCCGTTCTTCGAGTTCGAGAAGAAGCCCCTTCGAGTCGTGGACCAGTCGATCGAGGCGCGCCGTCTCCGATGAGTGTGTCGGACGCACGAATCCGCCCTCGCGCCAGTTGAGGGGCGGTTCATCGGTGAAGGTCTCGCGCCACCGGCGGACATCCTCGAGAGACAGATCGAACGATCTTCCGAGCGGATCAAGAAGAGGGAGCCGTTCGCCGCTCTCGTGAAGGCGCGTTCGCAGCGCGATCACCGCTTCGAGCGAGGAGCAGAGCGAGACCGCCTCGCGCGGGCCGCCCCGTTTGACGAGCAGTCGCGCAAGGGTCCGCTCGATGTCTTTGACCTCACGGAGCGTCTCGCGCACCTCGCGGCGAAGAGAGGCGTTCTCGAAGAACCGTTCCACCGTATCGAGCCGGCGGGCGATCTCCGGGATATCGCGGAGCGGCGAGAGAACGACGCCCCGGAGAAGCCGTCGCCCCATGGCGGTGACGGTGCGGTCTATCGCCCAGAGTAGAGAACCGATCCGTTCGCCGCCGATGAGCGTCTGCTCTATCTCGAGATTCGCGACGGTGTTGCTGTCGAGCAGGGCGAAACGGGCGTCACGCCCCGGCTGGGGGTCGCGGTGCGGCGGGAACTTGCCGTAGTAGAGACGATCTATGTAACCGATGAGAAGGTGCAGCGCCTCGGCGATGGCGGCGTCCTGTTCCGTTATCCTGCCGGCCCGTCCCAGATACAGAGCCGCCTGCGTAGAAAGGGGGGCGCTCTCGTCCCGTACGACGATGTGGACGCCGATATCGGGCATCTCCATCGGCGCGATGATCTCGGCAGGAGCGAGCGACCGGACGGTATCGGCGATCCGGGACGACTCGACAAGGGCATGGAAGACATCGCCACACGAGACATCGCACCACACGAGCGCTCCCGCTTCCTTGCGGGGAACGACCGCGAGAAGATAGTTGGGGCGCGCCTCGTCGAGCGCCTCCTCTTCAACGATGGTGCCGGGGGTGAAGATGCGGACGATCTCGCGGGCTATCATCTTTTTCTTTTTATCCGCCTTCTCCATCTGCTCGCAAAGGGCTACCTTCTTGCCGGCGTCGAGCAGTTTGCGGATATATCCATCCACGCTGTGGTAGGGAACGCCCGCCATCGGGATGCCGGCCTCTTTGTGACGCGAGGTGAGGGTGAGACCGAGGATCTCCGACGCCGTCACCGCATCGTCGAAGAACATCTCGTAGAAGTCGCCGAGGCGGAAGAAGAGTATCGCGTCGGGATACTGTTCCTTGCAAAGACGGTACTGTTCCATGACCGGGGTGTCGAGTGCTTTTTGAAGGGCCTGTTCCGCCATGGATCGCTTCCGCTTCGTTCCTGCCATCTGACGCTATCAAAAAAGAAAACGAAAATCAAAGGAACTTTTTTCTGCCGGCTATTGACTTGCCGTTTTTTGTATCCTATACTGAGGGTGTACTGATTAACGGAACAGGCATCGTAACGATGAAGGTTCTCGTTGTTGCCGCCGCGTTGGCCGCGGTGATCGGTCTTGGGATGCCGGGACTTCAAGTTTCCGCCTACG
>CAYNMQ010000351.1:0-1706 GCA_964398245.1 uncultured Spirochaetales bacterium
GGATGGCGTCGCCCTCTTCGGAAATGTGAAATCCACCGGTATCTATGAGGGTGAACTGTTTGTCGTCGTAGAGCATCTCTTCATAATGAAGGTCGCGGGTGACGCCCGGCCGGTCGTCCACGATGGCGGCGTTCTTTCCGAGCAGTTGATTGAAAAGCGTCGATTTCCCCACATTGGGGCGTCCTATGATGGCAACGATCGGTTTGATGTTATTGCAAGCGCGTTTCATGGCCGCGTCGGCTCCGCAAGGATGGGATAACGCTCTTTTATGGCGTCGAGTCGCCGTTTCATCTCGGCGGCGTCTTGAACGATGCCGGTGAGCAGTTCTTTGATGACGAGGGGCTGAGGTTTTTTCTTCGCAGACTCGTTCATGGCGCCCATATGGCGGTTCCACCAAAGTATCGTGTCGTAGAGATCAAGAAGCGCCAGTTTGTAGAGGTTGATATAGAATGACCGGGTGTCGGTCGGCATCTTCTCCTTTTGGAAACGGGGAAAATCTTTCTTCGTGATATCGGCGGCGCGGTCGTCGTCGAGAAGCGCAAAGGCTTCGCAGATGGGAGCCGCAAGGGTGTTCGCCTCGTTCAGGCGAGTCCGGGCGATCTCGACCGCCGCCTTGTCGTCGGGATGCGACACCTTCTTGTCGAGCGCGGCATAGAGATCGAGATTGCTTTTCACCATGACCGCCATTTCCGCGCACATCTTCCGCGCCTCGTCGCGGGTGGCGATCACCTGTTCGTAAAAACGGATCTCTGCTTCGCTGGGGCGCGGGGCGTTCTGGGCTTGGGCGAACGATGCTTCGAAGAGTATCACGAGAATGAGAAGCGGCGTCGTTCTCATGGCTCTTTCTCGAACCCCATCTTGCGCAGCAGTCGCTCGTCGTCGAACCACTTTTCTTCCACCCGCACATGAAGGTGGAGAAAGATCTTTTTCCCAAAGAGGTGTTCCAACTCCTCGCGGGCAAGCGATCCTATCTTCTTGAGCATGCTTCCCTTCTCGCCGATGACGATGGCCTTCTGCGACGCACGCGCGACATGAACGGTGCCGCGGATGACGAGCATGTCGGGGCGCGTTTCATGGTCGCGTATCTCTTCCACGGTGACGGTGGTGTGGTAGGGGAGCTCTTGGTGAAGGGTGAGGAAGATCTTCTCTCGGATGATCTCGGCGGCGAACTGTTCATCGGGAAGATCCGACGAAACCTCGGCCTCGAAGTATTGGGGCCCTTCGGGAAGGCGTTCGATGACCGCCGTGAGGAGTTCCGTCATCCCGTCGCCGGTGAGCGCGCTGATACGGAACGACCCGGTGAAGGGATGTTCTTTCGAGAAGACCGCGATGGTGTCGTCAACACGCATCTTCTTGACGGCGTCGCACTTGTTGACGACCAGATACAAAGGGGCCGGCGTCTTTATCTTCTCGAGTGCCGCGCGATCTTCTTCGCCGATGCCCTGTTCCGGGTGTTGAGCCGTAGCGTCCACGAAGAAGAGCACCAGATCGGCTTCTTGGGCGCGCGCCGTCGCGGTGCGGTTCATCCAGCGGTTGAGTTCTTTCCCGAGATCGGTCGGGGTTATTCCCGGCGTATCCACGAACACTATCTGTGCGTTCTCGGTCGTGTGGATGCCGCGGATGGGGGTGCGGGTCGTCTGCACTTTGGGCGAGACGATGGTCACCTTCTTGCCGCGATGCGAAAGGAACGCGGCGACCTCCATGCC
>CAYNMQ010000352.1:0-1703 GCA_964398245.1 uncultured Spirochaetales bacterium
GCCCGCCGGTGATCGACGTCCGGGCCGGCGCGTTCCCCGGCGTGGGTCGTGTCGCACAAAAGCGCGACGAGGAGGATCGCAAGGCTATGGTTTTTTGCGGCTTGCGAGAAACGCATCGACCTGCCTCAGCCATGAAAGAGCCTTTTGATCGCCGGGATAAAGCACCAGTATCTCCTGAAGGGTCTTCTTGAGCATCACGATGTTCTTCTCTTTCTCGTAGACATCGGCGAGGATGTGAAGGATCTCGAGCGGAAGCGCCGGCTTGAAGTCGCGCAGGCGCTGGATATAGTCGCGCAATTTCATATATTTCTCTTCGGGGGTGGCGCGACGGGTGTCCTTGATCCCCTTGGCGGCATCCTCTTCGGGGCGCCGGTTGTAATAGTAGGCGTAGATCATCTTTTCGAGGAGCCATGGCGCCTTGGTGCGGCCGTACATTTCGACATAGATCTTGTAAGCCTTCCCCGGTTCTCCGATGCGTAAAAGCTGGTCGGCGCGCAGGACGAGATCCTCGACCATGAGGATCTCCTCATAGCGTTCTTTCGTCCTGATAGGGCCGTACTTCTTGGTGAGCGCGATGATCTTCGTGCGAGTCTCGTCGTCCTTGAGGAGAGGGTAGGTGGTATTGACGAGCATGAGATGGTCGTTCGCGGGATATCTGAGCTCTGCGGGGGCGCGGGAGACGCGGTCGGGATGGAGTTTCTGGACATAGGAAAGATAGGTCTTGTGGGCTTCTTTGAGATCGTCCCCTTCCTTCCATTTGAACAGATCGAAGATGGATTCGCGCTTGAGCGCCCACTTGACGAGCTGCGCGAGCTCCCGCCATTCGGGAGAACTGGCGATGGCCTTTTCGGGCTCGGCATCTTTCTCTTCTTCGAGACGCCGTTTCTCCTCTTCAGTAGCGCGCTGTCGTTCGAGATCGCTGGCCCGCAGAATGGCCGCATCTTCGGTGAGAAGCAGGAAGTAGAGGGCGTGCACCTCTTGGAGGAAGAGTTTCACCACCGGGAAAGAAGCCTGCCCGGCATAGGGTTGGAGCGTTTCTTTGAGGAACGAGAATCGCCCTGCCTCCGGTTTGAGCGTGAGGTTCTCCCCTTTGTAGGGTTCGAGCAGGCGGGCCAGCATATCGGCAGGGTAGGCTTTTACTATCTCGTAAAGGAATTCATAGCCGTCCCGTCCCTCTCCTTCCGGCGCGGCCGTGTTCGCGAGCGAGAAGAGTGCCCCCTGCATCGCGAAGGTGAAGTAAGACGGCGAGTTCTTCGCATGGATCCTGCCACCGGAGAAAATGACCTCGTCAACGGCGGTGGCCCCATGCACGAACAGCGTGCCGGCGAAATTGTTCTGTAAAAGGATGACGAACAGCTTGTCTCCTTTTATCTTGAGCTTTCTTCCCGTGTTCACATAGGGAAGGATCTTGTCCCACACGGTCCCCTCCTGTGTGTCCACCTCATTCGACGGCGAAGATGTCATCCCTGAGACCTTCGAATATCGGGCGGTTCATCTCATCTATGCGTCGTTGCTCTTCTTCGCGTCGCCTTCGTTCTGATGCTTCCCAAGCGCTACGGCGGAGCGAGGTCAGGTAGCCGCGCGCGACTTGCGGGAAGAGTTCGAGGAGGAGCTCCTCTTTCTCGTCCTGTGCAAGGCGAACTCCGCCATACTCGGAAAGCGCCGGATTGTCTTCCTTTCGGTAATGAGATGTGTCGTAGGGG
>CAYNMQ010000353.1:0-1656 GCA_964398245.1 uncultured Spirochaetales bacterium
TTGGCGAGCGAGGCGCGCGCGGCGGCGCCGGGACCAGTGCCGAGCGCGATCGGTATCATGCCGGCGACCAGCGTGAAGGTGGTCATGAGGATGGGGCGGAGCCGCGCCTTGTTCGCCTCGACGATCGCCTCTTCGAGCGGAAGGCCGCGGTCGAGGAGCGAAAAAAAATTCTGTGGTTGGGACAGTGGGGTAAGTTAAATCCTAGCGAAGCGGAATATCGGTAAGGAGCGGATTTATCACGGTGAAGTCGGCGAGCGAGACCTTGGCGACGAGCGTCGGTGTGACGACGATCGCGCCGGTGTCGTAGCGTTTCTTGCGGAATAGCGGCAGTACCGATTTGAACTTGAGTTTCCGTTCATCGGGCAGGGCCGCCGTCTTTATCTCGAAAGCCAACAGACGGTTGTCCTTCAGAAGCAGGGCATCTATCTCCACCCCGTTGGAATCTCGATAGTAAAAGAGCGTTTTTCCCGGCACGCCGCCGTATGCCTTGATGAGTTCGGAAATGATGAGGTTCTCCCACAACGCCCCAAAGCGGGGATGACGGGGAAGAAGATCCTCTCGCTCGATCGCCAAGAGAGAAACGGCGAGACCAGTATCGGAAAAATAGAGTTTCGGCGCCTTGATGATCCGCTTCCCCACATTCTCGGCGTACGGGGGAAAGAGCACGATGACGCCGCTCGCCTCGATCACCGAAAGCCACGACTTGGCCGTATGGTGCGCGATCCCCACATCGCGGGCAATTTCGGATAGGTTAAGAAGCGCACCGCACCGCACCGTAAGCGCCTGCATGAACCGCTGAAAGTCGCGCAGATCTCCGACGCGGAGGAGCGCGCGCACATCCCGCTCGATGTAGGTCTTCAGATAGTCGTCGTAAAACGCTCTCGCGTCGAGCGACTCATCGGCCCACAACTCGGGGAAACCGCCGCGGAATATCAACCGTTCCGGCGAAGGCGCGATACCGGCCATGCGCAACTCCTGCGCCGAAAGCGTTCCCAGTTCGAGAACGGCGATGCGCCCTGCCAGCGACTCCGACACCTCCTGCATGAGCGGAAAGCGCTGGGAGCCGGTGAGCACCCATTTGCCCCGCACCGAACGCTTTTCGTCAATCACCCGTTTCAGTTCCCGGAAGAGGATCGGGGCATACTGTATCTCGTCGATGATGACGCGCGGGCTTTCTCGCCAGCGCTCCAAAAAGGCAGGGGGATTCTCGACCGCCTCTCGGGCTAGAGCCACCGTATCGAGTGTCGCGTAGGCGGCGTCAGGAAACAAGTGCCTCAGGAGAGAGGTCTTCCCTGCCTGTCGAATGCCCGTCAGCAATACCACCGGGCGTTGTTCCGCCATCTTCTCCACGATTTTTCCCATCGTTCGGGGAATCCAGCGCATGACCGCCTCCACCGAGGTTCTCCGAAAGTAAGGATAAACAATTTATGATAATTTGTCAATAGATTTTATGATAATCTGTAAATCGAGTTTATGATAATTTGTATGTCTTCTGCTCCCCGAACCCGAAGCGGCGTTTGACCGACTCGAAGAAGTGGTAGCCGACCGGCACGATGAGCAGGGTGATGAGGAGCGACAGTATCTGGCCGCCGACAATCGCCTTGGCGAGCGAGGCGCGCGCGGCGGCGCCGGGACCAGTGCCGAGCGCGATCGGTA
>CAYNMQ010000354.1:0-514 GCA_964398245.1 uncultured Spirochaetales bacterium
TCTCGCACCTCATTCGACGCCTCCATGTCTCGGGAACCGCGTGGCGGCTTTCACCGGCGCGGCGGGAGGAGCTTCGCCTTCAGTGGTACCGCCGTATCGTGAAGCGGAGCGATACCCTCATTGAAGAGTTTCTGAAAGATCGCTAGGGGCGAGACGCTACTTCGACCCCGGCGCCGTTTCGGCAAGATAGGCCTCGATGAGCGCGACGATCGTCTCCTCGCTCGCTCCTTTCCGAAAACCGGCGATATAGCGCTTTCCCATCAAAAAGAAGGGAACCCCGCGCCTATCGATGCCGAGGTCCTGCGTCTTGCGGATGAATATCTCGCGATTGACCGGGTTCCCGGAGACCTCCATCTCGCGGATCTCTATCTGCGGATACCGCTTCTTCAATTCGGCGACGAACGGTTTCGCCTCGATGCAGTGCGGACAGAGGTCCGAATGGAAGAAATAGAACACCGGTCTCTGGTTCTCCGTAGCGGTGTCCGACGCCTGTGTCGTGGCGCAGGAAAGCACG
>CAYNMQ010000354.1:555-1636 GCA_964398245.1 uncultured Spirochaetales bacterium
AGCGTAAATGCAAGTAAAAGAACAAGACGACCTACCAACCCAGCGAACACCCCCATCCGCTCTCGTCCTCGCCGACGAGCACCACATCGCCGCCGGCGGTGTCGGTGACCGCGGTATCCGGCTGATCGGCCGTATCGGCCGGCACGACCGTGTCGGGCTGTTCGCCGTTGTCGGTCGGCTGGTCATCGGTGACCGGCATATCGTCGGCGACCGTCTCGTCGGGCCACTCCTCGTCGCCTACCCAATCGTCGTCAACGCTCTCGTCGGGCACCACATCGTCGTCGCCCGGTTCGCCATTGGCGCAATCCCCGTCGAGGGCGGTGCAGAGCGTCCCGCGGCCGTCGGTCGCCCATGAAAACCATTCCTGAAAACGGACGCGGAGCGTTTCGAGTCTCTCCAGCTGGTTCGGGAACGGCTCGATACCCGGCTGATTGATGATGATGAACGCCGCGGTGAAGTCGTGCTGCGCCTCGGCCGCCGACGGGATACGCGGCCCCATCGCGCGAATGATGTCGTCCATCGTCACTTCGTGTTTGTACATGTTCGAAACGACATCCACCGAGCCGGTATGCGGGGTCGGAAGAGAAGGATTCCCTTCCTTACAACTGGCGATATCCTGAGAAGAGCACAAAAAGAAGAGAGGTCCCACCTCCTCGGGAGCGCGGAGCCCCATGACATACTGGTCAAGAGGGCCATACTTGCGCGGGGTCGCCGGATTGAAGGTGAATGAACCGTCGCCGTTATCAACGATGTGACTGCCATACTCTACCGACGGCCCGGATGAAAAGTAATGGTTCCAATGCTGATTGGCGCCATCCTCGTAGCCGCGCAGGCCGGTGTTCGGCTCGGTGTCCCCCTCCTTTTTGAAATCCATCGCCGCGAGCCAGAAATGGGAGAACTCGTGAGCCAGCAGTTCGACCGAGGTAAGCCCCGAGAGCGGCCACGCCATGTTGGCGTCGGGGTTGTCGGGATACTGGTCTATGTGACACATACGGACACCGCCCTTCAGTTTCCCGGCGCTCCCCCACTTGGAAGGCGGTCCATAGATCACGCCGCCGCCATCACGGCCGCTGCCTTGCGC
>CAYNMQ010000355.1:0-1623 GCA_964398245.1 uncultured Spirochaetales bacterium
ATCGCAAGAGGAGCGTCATCAAAAGGAGCGGCAGCGCTATTTTCGCGAAGATCATGCGCGTTTCCTCAAACGAGCGCCGAACATGAGGTCGGCGGTTCCTCCCGGCGCGGTGAGCATGCGGGGCGTTTCGTCAATCGTGAGATCGGGATGCGCGGCGCAAAACGCCGCCACCTGTTCTTCGTTTTCTTGGGGAAAGTAACTGCAGGAGAGATAGACAATGGTACCACCCGGCGCGGCAAGACGGTAAGCCGTTTCTAGGCATTCGCGCTGGCTTTCAAGGAGCGTTTGAATTTCCTTCTCTCCCACGCGCCAGCGGTCTTCGGGATTACGGCGGAGCACTCCTGAACCGGAGCAGGGGGCATCCACGAGCACCGTTTCGAACTTTTTTCCCTCGAGTCGTTCGGGGGTGAGCACCTCTATCGGTGTGCCGGCCCGTTCGGCTCTTCGGCGTATCTCGGCGAAACGACCTACCCGAATATCACTGGCGATGATCCTAAGGGATGTTCGCTCGGCGGCAAGCGCAAGACTCTTCCCGCCGCCGCCGGCGCAGAGGTCAAGGAGCGTTTTTGTCTCAGGAGAGACCAGCGAGACCGCGATCTGTGACGATTCATCCTGCAACTCGAAATATCCTTGTTCATAGAGCGTGGTCTTGGTAAGTTGCGACTCGCCGCTCGTCACGATGAGTCCATGTGGCGCGAGCGGGGTAGGCATCGTGCGTATCCCCTCGGCGGCGAGCAGTTTCTTTACCTCTTCGCGGCTGGCACGCCGCACATTCACCCGGATGGTGGTCGGCGCCCGCCCGTTGAGCCACGCGAGCGCTTCCTGCGCCTTCTCGCCGTAGCGTTTCACGGCGGCGTCAGCATACAACCTGGGAAACGAGTGGCGCAGTTCCTCAGGCGCCTCGGTCGTCTCTTGCGCTCGGAAAACCGCCTCGGCTCTGGTCATCCCTTCATACTGAAAACGCTCGACGAGGTAGCGGCGCCGGAGGTAGGTGAAAAAAAGGTCACCGATGATGGCGCGGTCGCGTTTACCAACATGTCGCTCACGGAAAAGGGCGGTCAGAAGAAGATCGGCCTTCCAACGAGTTCGCTCGAAGCGCTCGATCGCTTCCTCGAGAACCTGTGCGTGGTAGCGATTCACCCTTCCTCTCCGTTGTCGGCCACCGTACTATAGCCGAAACGGCGGAGAGCGGAAGTTTTATGAGAGAATGACCGTTAGGGCTGTTCCTTCGGTGCCTCTGCCGGCGCGGGAGCCGGAGCAGGAGCGGGACGCTCCTTCCGTTCGCAATCGCCTTTGCAACGGTCAAAATACTGCTGACACCGTTTCGTGTCACCCTCATTGCGTGCCAGTTTGTTGCACCCGTTGAAGGCAAGGGCGCAATTCTTCAGGCACTCGGTCGGAAACTGGTTCACATCGAGTGCCTCTTTCTTTTCTTCACAACCGAAGAAGATCGCCGTTCCCAACATCACTCCGAGCACCATCACATACATGCTGTTTCTTCGCATGACTCCTCCCTGTGGAAAACCATTTTCCTGTTGTTATGCTCACCCCGCATCTCTCGTTCCCCCCACCACTAGGGTCCTGCGCCGGTCAACAAAAAAACGGTATGCATTCCCGTATTGA
>CAYNMQ010000356.1:0-1619 GCA_964398245.1 uncultured Spirochaetales bacterium
GGTCGCGAAAGCGCCAAAAAGACCTGTTCTATTTTTCTCTTTTCGATGCCCATATCGCGGCCCATATCAAAGGCGGGTTCCGCCCCGGCGATTTCTGCGATGTGGGGCGCAACATCTTCGCGGTGGCCGAGGATGGCCGGATATTCCCGTGTGTCCGGTTCGCCGGGAAGCCGGAGCGGGCAGCGGGCTTCGTGATGGGCCATGTCGACACCGGTTTTGTCATGAAGAAGTGCCATGAGATCGCGGCCGAGAACCTGAAGCCGCGAAAAAGTTGTCAGGGCTGTTCGCTCGACGGACGGTGCTTCACCTACTGTCCGTGCCTCAACTGGGACACGACGGGGGAGTTCACGACGGTGCCGGGGGTGCTGTGCGCCAACGAGTCGATGCTGATTCCGATCGCCGACCGGCTGGCGCGCGAACTCATCGCCGAGCAGAATCCATCGTTCATGCGGAAGCATTACAAGAAGGAGATAGAACCGATAGACATCGTGTGAGGTGATGCCATGAACACGAACTTTCAAGTGCGCAAGGTGACCGGCTACGACCCCGGCTATCCGCGGGCTCGCCGCCGTCCGGGACGACTCGAAGCGCGGCCGCTCAAGTTCCTCTTCCTCGTGGTCGGATTTCTCTTTTTCTTTACCGGCTTCGGCTGTGGCGAGGACGAGACGAAGACCACCGGCGTGCAGGTGATCGACGACGACACGCTGCTCAGCGATGTCGACGCCGCTCAACCCGATTATGACGACATGCAGGGGGTCACCGACCCCGACATCGTGCGCGATGACGCCGCCGGGCCCGACCTCGACGAAGGGTTCAACGAACTCGGCGGCGCGCCGCTCGTGGACGAGGACATTGAGGCTCCCGACTACGACGATCAGACGGCGGGCGAGCCGATCCCCGACGCCGATGGGCTGCTTCCCGACGGTGACAGCATCGTCTGTCCGGTCGACGCCGACGACATACTGGCGGGCGACCCGATACCCGACGCGCCGCTCGTCGACGCCGAGGTCCCCGACTATGATGACCAACTCACCGGTGACTCGGCGCCGGCCGTGAAGTTCAAGAAGTAGCCGATCGAAGGTCCTTTGTCTCCCCGTTCTTGATTTAGCCGCGAGACTCGGTAGTATGACGCCGGTCGTTCGTGATGGAGGGAAGCATGAGACCCGTCGTTTTTCTTGCCGCGTTGCTTGCGTTGCTTTTCCTTGCCTGCGATGCAGGGAAAAGTTCCGGTTCCGATGTGGAAAACGGCGACGGCGATGCGCTCGTGGTCACCGACGAGGGGCAAGCTTTTCCCGATAACACTCTGCCCGACACCGGGGTGACCGACGAAGACTCAGACGACACGCTGGTTGCTGATGAGGCGGGAGATGAATTGACCGGCGACGACGAAATGGAACCCGACGACGACACCTCAACCGAGGGCGACGCCGATGGCGACGGGATACCGGACAGTGTGGAGAAACCGAGTGGTATTGCGGTGGACACCGATAAGGACGGAACACCCGACTATCTCGACGAAGACAGCGACGGCGACGGCATCCCGGACGCCACGGAGCCAGCACGGGCGCCCGCCCGGCCCCACGAGGCCGAGCGGCACGGACCGCGGCGGGACCCCCCAC
>CAYNMQ010000357.1:0-1568 GCA_964398245.1 uncultured Spirochaetales bacterium
TTCATGGCGATCGCCTTGACGGGACAGGTCTGTACGCAGAGAGTGCAACCGATGCAGGTCTTGGGGTCGACCTGATGCTTCTCCTCCTTCGCCGCGGCGAACAGCAGAACGACGAAGAAGAGAACGCACGATAGAAGCAGGATCCGTTTCTCCATAACGCCTCCCATCACGGCGTGAAGGTTATCTGTATGTCATGGATGTTCGTCGTGTCGCCGGTGGTGGCCACCGTGCCGCCGGGGCCGACCGCGATGTCGGCGCTGGTCGACTTCGAGGCGTAGTTGGTTTCGTTGAGTTCAAACCAGACCTTGTAGTTGCCGGGTCTGACCGGATACTTCGTAAAGTCGAGCGACACCGTCTCGGTGCCGTGAGACAGGCGCGATGCGCCGGTCACCGCATCGGTCATCCCCGAAGATCCGCCGCTCGACTTCTGATACCATCGGGTCAGTTTGCTCTTGTATTTCTGGGCCCACACACCCAACGAATGGATGTAGGTTCCGTCAGCCGCCTCGAGCCATATCGCAAAGACATTCCGCGGCGCGTACTGGCCGCCATAGGTACTGGTCGTCGCAGAAACCGTCATCGAGGCGGGGATCGTCACGGCATCGTCGGGCTGAACGACATCGGCATCGTCGGCCCCGAGACATGCGGCGGTGTCGTAGCCGGAACAGTCACTCCTGCACTCAGCCCAGCCGCCGGTGTATGCAGCGTTTATCTGTACGCACTCCTTCGCGTCGCCGTCACACGCCTCGCCGTTGTCGGTCGTGCCGTTGCCGCAGGCGACGGGGACGACATCGTCATCGGTCACCGCCGCATTGTCGAACGACATTCCCTGATCGAAGATCGGAGGTCCATCACCATCGTCTTGGGGCCCGTTCATGAGCTCATCGCGGTCGAAGTTGTCGCCGCAAGCCGTTGCCAACAGCATAACAACAAGCAATGAAAAGAGCCGCATAGCCATGGCGACCGCTCCTATCATTCGGCTTTTAGACGAAACCACCTGCCAAAAAGTTCCAGAAATTGCCTCTAGCACAGAAACGAAGGAAAATCAAGCGAAAAATGAGGGAGATATAAGAAGGGCGGCTATTTCTTGCCACCCTTCTTCACGGTTTTCTTAGCAGGAGCAGCGACCTTCTTCGTCGCCTTTTTCTGGGGCGCCGTCCTTTTCAGGACAGGTTTCTTGGAAAGAGATTTCTTAGCGGGCGCCTTTTTCGGCAACGGCTTTTTCACGGCCGTCTTTTTGACCGCCGATCTCTTAGCAGAGAGTTTTTGGGTGAGCATCTTTTTGGCGGCGCTCGCCTTTTTCGTAACCCTGCTTACCTCCTTCTTCGCGGTACGAACCATCTTCTTCGCCTTCCGGGTTATCTCGGTCGTCTTTTTGGCGACCTTCGCCACCTCTTTCTTCGCTTCCTTTTTCGCCTCTTTGACCACCTTCTTCGCTTTCTTTCCCGCTTGTTCGGCCTTCTTGAGCGCCTTCTCGACCACCGGTGCGACCTTCTTCTGGGCGGCATCGCCGGCACGCCTCACCGCATCCTTGACCGTTTCCTGCAGAACCTTCATACGGTCCTCCT
>CAYNMQ010000358.1:0-269 GCA_964398245.1 uncultured Spirochaetales bacterium
CCCGACGAGGCGCGGACCGAGGCCCAGTTCGAAGAGGAGTTCGGTGATGTTCGGCGCCGGCGAGACGATGCGGGAACAGGGCGCGGAAGGGGGGGACGATTCTCTTGAGCAAGCGCAAAAAGCGATGAGCCATAGACTCGTGAGAATCCGGATAAACGGCATGGCGCCCTCACACTATCGTTCTCTCGGTTCTAACGAGTGTCGCGCAAAAAGCCAATGAAACCGGCGAGGAGTGTTTCCTTGACTCGAGTCTGTCGTTTCGGCACCTT
>CAYNMQ010000358.1:322-1561 GCA_964398245.1 uncultured Spirochaetales bacterium
AACGCCGTTCACCGAGTGGCCGGTCTTGCCCCCTCTCGTTGATCTTGAAACGCGTTCGGTGCTCAAACAACTTTCCCGTTCGCACGCTGCTCTTGCCGAACTGAAGGGATACGCAGACATGATACCTAACAAACGGCTGCTGCTCGACGCGGTCGTGCTGTTGGAGGCCAAGGGCAGTTCCGCCATCGAGAACATCGTCTCTACGCATGACGAGATATACCGGGCCCTCGTCGTGGATCCAGCCTCCCTCTCGGCGGCGACAAAGGAGGTCATGAATTATCGTGCGGCGGTTTATCGCGGGTATGAGTCGCTCAAGCGACAAAGAAGGCTTACCGTCGAGATGTTTTGTGAGATACAGGCGATACTGGAACAAGAACGACCGGGTATCAGGACCGACCCGGGCACGGTGTTGATGAACCGCCAAACGGGGAAGATAGTGTACACGCCGCCGACCGGCGAAAAGGTCCTTCGCTCATTACTGGCCAACCTCGAACACTACTTGGGTGCCGACGACGAGACCGATCCGCTCATCAAAATGGCGGTGGCTCATTATCAGTTCGAATCGATTCATCCGTTTTATGACGGGAACGGTCGCACTGGGCGTATCCTCAATGTGTTGTATCTGGTCGCTAGGGACCTGATCGATTTCCCGCTCTTGTATCTGAGCCGCTATATCATCGAACATAAACAAGATTACTATAGACTATTACAGAAAGTCCGCGCAGAAGACCACTGGGAGGAGTGGATCGTTTATATGTTGCGGGCGATCGAGGAGACGTCGCGCTGGACGCACGGCCTCATCCGCGATATCCGTAATCTTATGGAGAGAACTGCCGAAAAGGTGAAGACCGATCTGCCGAAAGTGTACTCCCATGAACTGGTTGAGTTGCTTTTCTCTCAGCCCTACATCCGTATTGATACGCTGGTGACACATGGATTATGCGAGCGGCGGACTGCCAGTAAGTATCTTTCGGCGTTGGAGGAAGCAGGCATCCTCTCTTCTCGAAAAGAGTGGAAGACGAAGATCTTCGTCAATGTCGCATTGTTTGAACTTGTGAAGAAGGGATAGCCTCGTGGGCGCAAAATGGCCTTTCGTGCTCATGAGAAAGCTCTCATAGGTACGACAGGTACCTGAGAGTAGCGATGCTCTAAAAATTGCTCACTTCTCAGGCAGCGTGAACCGGTGGGGGTAGGTGCCCCAGAGGGGGCCGACGCCGCACTGACCCGCTTCGTTCATGC
>CAYNMQ010000359.1:0-1210 GCA_964398245.1 uncultured Spirochaetales bacterium
AACTCAACGCTGTGCAACGCGTTCGCCGACGACCGGGAGGACAGCGTTGAGTTGCATTATGCCGCCATCAACGAGGAGAAGGTCGGGCACCGGCCATTCGCCATCCTCCCAGTGGGCGCAAAGTCGCGCAACCGTCTCGGCGAGCGAGGCGGGGTCGTTCTGCCCCGAATGGCTCTTTCTCGTGAAGCGGCGATAGTTCGTCGTCACGAACCTGCCGCTCTCCCACCACACCGCGCCGGCACGGCTGTGCTTTCCCTGCAGGGTCGAGACATCGAGGCAGAGGATGCTCTCGATGTCGGTTCCGGCGATGTTCGCGAGTTCTTCGAGCGCCTCTTCGTCGCGCGAGGCGGCGGTAAGGAGGCGCTCCCGAGTGGCGAGATGGTTTTTCGCGATGAAGGCTCGAATGGCGGGTGCCATGTCGGCAAGTCGGATTTTCTTCCCGAGGATGTCCGAGAGAAGATCACGGTCGAGCCCGATGTCCGGGAACACGGCGATAGCGCCCGGGATCGGAAGGTGCTCATAGAACGAGGCGAACAAATGGATGACCTCGTCTCTCAGCTCGTCGCTTACCGGACGGTTCAGATGAAAGAGGTCAAGAAGGGTTCCCTCTTCGTAGCGTCCTACGGTGGCGAACAGGCGTTCGTCGGTAAAGGAAAAGTAGCATGCGTCGAGCGTCTCTTTCGTATCGCTCGTGATGCCAAGGCGCCGCTCGAGGTCGGGAAGAAGGGCGAGGGTGTCGCGCAGTTCGGCCGCCTTCTCGAAATGCAGTTCGGCGGCGGCGCGCGCTATCTCGACGGCGAGATGCCGCTGAAAAGCGTCCCATTCGCGTCCCTCGATGAGCGCGGTGATACGGGCGACGCGTTCGGCGTACGCCTCGGTCGTTATGCGCCCCTCGCAGGGGGCGGGACAAAGTCCCAGTTGGAAGTTGAGACATGTCCGTTTCGGCATCGTGCGGCAGCGCCGGAGCGGATAGACCGAAAGGAGCGCCTGCCGGAAGCGGCGCAGTTGCTTCGCGCTGGCGAAGGGACCGCGCAGGAGGCGGAACCTGCCGCGGGGACGCCGGAGTATCACGAGAGAAGGGAACGGTTCCTCGGTCAGCGCGAGATAGGGATAACTCTTGTCGTCCTTGAGGTCGAGATTGTAGCGCGGCTGGTGTTTCTTGATGAGGGGATTTTCCAGAATGAGCGCCTCCCGCTCGTCGCCGCTCACC
>CAYNMQ010000359.1:1220-1554 GCA_964398245.1 uncultured Spirochaetales bacterium
AGCCGGCATAGTTCTGCCCAGACCAGGCGTTGGCTTCGTTGGGGATGCCAGCGCCATCGTCTCGTACCCGAATGAGCGCCTCGCGCTCGTCGCCGGTCACGATGACGCGCACGGCGGTCGCCTCGCGAAGAAGGAGCGGAACGAGCGGTCGGCGGTCGTGTCCCGCAAGATACTGCCGTACCCGTGCGCGAAGGTCGGTCGCTTTGCCGATGTAGAGCGCCTCGCCGCGATCGTTCTCGAAGAGGTAGACGCCCCGTGCCGTCGGAGTCATTTCGGCGGCATCTGAAAGACGCATGCGCTGCGAGTCGAGCGTCATGGAACGATCATAACGATC
>CAYNMQ010000360.1:0-1547 GCA_964398245.1 uncultured Spirochaetales bacterium
GAGGATGCCGAGGAATCCGCCGAGGAGTGAGGAGAAGAATATCTGCCAGAAGTTGACCTGTATCTCAGGGTACTTCGCCTGAAGAATGTAGAGGCCGGGTATCGTGAAAACGGCACCGGCGACGATGACGCCGGAAGCAGCGCCGATCGACTGGATGATGACATTCTGTCCAAGCGCGTTCTTCTTGCGGAGCGCCGCCGAGGCGCCGACCGCGATGATGGAGATCGGTATCGCCGCTTCGAACACCTGTCCGATCTTGAGGCCTGAATAGGCCGCCGCCGCCGAGAAGACCGCCGCCATGAGAAGCCCCATGAAGAGCGACCAGTTCGTCACCTCGGGTACATTCTCGATCGCCGGCATGACCGGCCGATACTCTTCGCCCGGTTTCAGTTCGCGATACGCATTCTCGGGAAGCCCCTTGACGGGTCCGCCCTCACCGTGACCTGACATCGTTTCCTCCGTTCTGGGTTGTTCGTTTCCTCGCACGATACGGGGAAGCATAACGGAGCGGCCCGGTTTGTCAATGAAAGCGGGGCCGCCATGCGTTTCTTGACGGAAGGGACCGTTTGTCGTAGGATGACGCGAACGGACGCTTCTTAACAACTTCGCAAAAGGGAGAAGACCATGGCTTACACGATCGCTTCCGTGCGCGCTCTCGAGATACTCGATTCGCGCGGATTCCCCACCGTCGAGGCGGAGGTGATGCTCGACTGCGGCATCGTCGGCCGCGCGGCGGTCCCGTCGGGCGCCTCGACCGGCGAGCGGGAGGCGTGCGAACTGCGTGACGGCGACAAGAAGCGCTACAACGGCAAGGGGGTGCAGAAGGCGGTCGGCCATGTGAACGGCGAGATCGCGCGGCTCATCGTCGGCAAGACCTTCACGAACCAGCGAGAGCTCGACTACGCGCTCATCGAACTCGACGGAACGCCGAACAAGACGAGCCTCGGCGCGAACGCGATACTTTCCGTTTCGATGGCCTTTGCACGCGCCTGCGCCGCCGAGATGGGGGTGCCGCTCTTCGCCTATCTCGGCGGGGCGAACGCCCATGTGCTTCCTGTCCCCTGCATGAATGTCATCAACGGCGGCAAGCACGCCGACAACAATGTTGACTTTCAGGAGTTCATGATCGCGCCGCACAACGCGCCGTCGTTCGCCGAGGCGATACGGATGGGATGTCTTTCAGGCGCTCAAGAGCATCCTCAAGGGGAAGGGCTATTCGACCGGCGTCGGGGACGAGGGCGGCTTCGCGCCCGATCTCAAGTCGAACGAGGAGGCGGTCGAGTCCATCATCGCCGGCATCGAGAAGGCGGGCTTCAAACCGGGGACCGATGTTTCGATCTGCCTCGATCCGGCGGCGAGCGAGATGTGGGAGGATGGGAAGTATGTCCTCTTCAAGAGCACCAAGAAGGCGCTCAGCACCGAGGAGCTCATTGCGCTCTGGGAGAAGTGGGTGAAGGACTACCCCATCATCTCGATAGAAGACGGTCTCGCCGAGAACGACTGGAAAGGCTGGGCGGCGCTCACCAAGCGACTCGGCGGAAAGATAG
>CAYNMQ010000361.1:0-1544 GCA_964398245.1 uncultured Spirochaetales bacterium
ACACGTATGCGCGGAACGAACGGGGCGTCGTCTTGCCGGAGGGTATCGGTATCGGCGGCGCGATGTTCGCCGTTTCGGGGTAGGGGATACCCCGTACCGCCATCGAGTAAGGACCGGTGAGTTTCGTCGCGAGGACATTCTGTCCGCTGTAGGCCGTCGTGATCGTCTCGTCGCCGTTGCTGTAGTTTGGCTCCCCGATCTCCCAGTCCTTTTCGATGAGCCACTTGGCGTCACCGTTCTCGAATTGATCGGAAAAGAGGATGCCGCTCGTATTCTCCTCACAGGTGACGGTATCGTAGCCGGTGCAATCCTCGAGACAATAGGCCTTGCCGCCGCTGTAGAGGAAGGGATCTATCTCGATGCAGTTCTTGAGCCCGCCGTCGCAGACCTCCATCCCCTCGACGATGCCGTCGCCGCACTCCGATTGGATGAGCACGCAGCTGCTCGTGTCATAGCCGGTGCATGATTCGTTGCACGGTGCCGTGCCGCTCTCGTACCAGTTCGGGTTTATCTCGGTACAGGCCTTCGAGTCGCCGTCGCAGAACTCGCCTTCGCTCTTCACCCCGTCGCCGCAGTAGTCACCTGCCGTTTCGCAGGTTTCGGTGTCCCAGCCGGTGCAGTCCTCTTTGCAACGCGCCTTGCCGGCAACGAAGGCGAGCGGGTCTATGTCCACACAACTGTCTATCGTTCCGTCGCACTCCTCGGCACCCTCGACGATGCCGTTACCGCAGACCGCCGGGTTCTCGTCGCAGGTGACGGTGTCCCAGCCGGTGCAGTCGTCGAGGCAGTAAGCCTTGCCGCCGGTGAACTTCACCGGGTCTATCTCGACGCAATTCTTCATCCCGCCGTCACACGGCTCGCCGTTGTCCACGATGCCATTCCCGCAACTTTCCGAGAAGTCGTCGTCGCTCACCGTCGTGTCTTCGTCGTTCATTCCTGTTGTATCGCTTCCCGTCATGTCGGCGTCGGGTTTAGCCTTCACCCTGTTAACCCCGCACGCGGCAAACACCACGACCATCGAACTCCCTTTCCCTGAGTAAAGATACAAATCATTGTTGCCATTATCGGCAATTTGTCAATTTTGACTTGGTCTTACGCTTCTGCTAGCATCGCTCGTCATTGATTGCTTATGGAGCATCTCATGGTGTCTGAACGAGACATCAGTTGGGTCTACTACTTCGTCTATCCGGTGCTCCTCGCGGGGCGTGGCTACCTCATCTGCATCATCTACAAGTATCTCCGCGATCTCCGCGAATCACCGCGCGAGATATGGCTCGTCTCGCTTTCGCAGGTAACCGAGTTCATCGCTTGGGCGCTCATGCTCTCGACGCTTACCCTCTTTCTGTCGAGCGATGTCGGCCTGTCGGATGTCACGGCAAGCAACATCGTCGGCGGGTGGAATGTTTCCTACACGGTGCTCATGTTCGGCGTCGGTGCGCTCGTTGACGCCGTCGGCGTCAAGCGCGTGCTCGTCATCGGCACGATCCTTGCGATCGCCTCCCGGCTCGGCTTTGCCGTCACGACCAACCTCTTCACCCTCCTCC
>CAYNMQ010000362.1:0-1543 GCA_964398245.1 uncultured Spirochaetales bacterium
CGACAGAGATTTCCCGCTATTTCGACCCCGGCGGTCAGTTGTCGGGCTTCTGTGCGGGAAAAAGGCGCCGAGACCACGACCCGGTACACCTTCTCCACCTCGAAGCGGGGGTGGGTGAGCCGGTAGGCGGTCTCTCCGTCGTCGGTGACGAGAAGGACGCCGGTCACCTCACGGTCGAGCCGTCCTACCGGAAAGAGGCCGGCCGGAGAGGGAAAAAGGTCGAGGACCGTTCCGCGCCCCCGGCGGTCGCGTGCCGCCGAGAGAATCCCCGCTGGCTTGTGAAGAAGATACCACCGTTTTTCCCGGGGCAAAGAGACCGGTTTGCCGTCCACCACGATGCGATCGGTCGCGGGATCCACCGTTTGGCCGATGAACGCCGGCGATCCGTTTATCGTTACCCGTTTTTCGGCGATAAGAAGGTCGGCCTTGCGGCGCGCCGCGACGCCCGCTGCGGCGAGGAAACGGTTGATGCGGATCTTCCGCGACCGCGTCATCAGTCGTATATTCCTTTTCCCATGCAACAGCGCTTGAACTTCTGCCCCGACCCGCAGGGACAGGGATCGTTGCGGCCGACCTTGGGAGCCTGCCGCTTCACCGGCTCCTTTTCGACCGGCGTCTTGGGACCGCTGCTGTGCTGGACCTCCTGCTCCCGCTTCGCCTCCTTCTGTTCGAACTTCTGAAGCGATTCCTGCGTGACGACCTGTACCGCGAAAAGGCGGCGGACCGATTCGGTGTAGATGTTGCCCATCATCTCGACGAAGAGCTGGAAACCCTCGCGTTTGTACTCGAGTTTCGGGTTCTTCTGGCCATAGCCACGCAGCCCGATCCCCTCGCGGAGGTGGTCCATGGTGAGCAGGTGGCGTCGCCAGAAGAAGTCGAGCACCTCGAGCACGATGTGCCGCTCGAGTTCGCTCGTGAACTGCGGCGGGTACTGCGCCATCTTCTCTTCGTACTTCGTGACGAGGAACTCATAGATGGCTTGGGCGAGGTAACTGCGCGGATCGCTTTTACGGGATCCCGATGCGATGCCGGGGGCGACGAAGTCAAAGGTCTCCGGAGGCATGAGGGTGATGCGGCTCAAATAGTCGCGGACCGCCTGATAGTCCCACTGAGCGGAAGATTGGCCCTCGGGAATGGTGTCGCGGACGACGATGTTGGTGACTTCCTCTATCATCGAGAGAACGGTCTGCCGGTTCTTCTCGCCGCCGGCGAGGGTGTCGCGTCGCAGGGCGTAGATCGCCTTGCGCTGCTGGTTCATCACATCGTCGTACTCGAGGACATGCTTGCGGATGCTGAAGTTGTGCGCCTCGACCTTCTTCTGCGAGTTCTCTATCGCTTTGGTTATCCAGCGGTGCTCGATCGGCTGGTCCTCCTCGAGTCCGAGGCGGTCCATCATCCGATAGACGCGGTCACCGCCGAAGATGCGCAGGAGGTCGTCCTCGAGGGAGAGGAAGAATCGCGACGATCCGGGGTCCCCCTGTCGGCCCGAGCGGCCGCGCAGCTGATTGTCTATGCGGCGCGACTCGTGGCGTTCGGTGCCGAC
>CAYNMQ010000363.1:0-1533 GCA_964398245.1 uncultured Spirochaetales bacterium
CCGAGAGAAGCAGGATCAGCGATCAGGCGCATGGCTCCGAAAATACGGATGTCCTCCCCTATCGCGAAAGAAACGTTCTCGGCATAACAAGGGAGAAGCGAAGAATCGGGCCCGGCGGTATCCCGCGCCGCCATGAAACATTTCTTGAAATGAGCCTGCCCGCTGCGCGCATTCTGGGTGTATTGATAAATGCCGAAATAGAAGGCATCCTGCGCGGAGAGCGTCTGAACCCCCGACTCCTTGGCGTCGAGCAATGCGCCGACCGGTATAATGAGTTCGGCGGCGTTGAAGGTATAGGTCAGGGCATCGATCGTTTTAAGATCACCGAAGCTCTGCGCGACGATGACCTCCGAGCCAAGCCCGTTGTCGGTCCGCATGGCATAGGCATTCAATGAATCGGCGTCGAACGGTTGTTCCTCAAAGACGATATCGTGCTCGACGACCGCGCTTTCAGGAGACTGATCGTTCGGATCGCTGATGGGGCCGACGAAACGGAGATTCGCGTAGGCGGCACCCTCGGCGATGAAATAGTCCCCGGGCACGGCGCACTCGAACAGATCTTCTATGCTCTCACAGGGAGTCGTCTTTCCGTCGGCATCGTAACAGGTGCACTGTTGTGATTCGGAGATGTCGGTCGTGAGGGGCAGATAGGCGAAAAATCGCATCTCCTCCCCTATGTGGAACGCGCTGTTCCGTTGCGGGCAAATGGAGACCCGCATCTCTCCCGCGGACTCTGCCGTGAGCCAGCGTTGAGAACCGGGATCATACCAATAGTCCAAACGAGAAGCGCCGCTCTCGGCCGTATCGAATTCCGCCTGCGCCTTCCCGGCGAGCGGCATGATCTCGGCGAGAGGCAGGAAGAACTCGAAACGACGCACCCGTATCGGGCCGGTATAGTAGCGTTCCACCTCGGGGCACTCTTCGATGACATGAATGAAGGTCCCCTCTTCGTCACGGAACGCGTATTCGCCGCAGAAGAGGTTGTCGAGCCCAAGTCCTTCACTGAAATAAAAGTACCCTGCCCCAGTCTCGGGGAAAGAAGCATCGAGACCATTGACGCGCCCCTTGAATCGCACCGTCTCATACGGAGGTTGTGTCGCCGTCGTAAGGAAACCGGGCAAGAGACACTCATCGCTCACCGGAGGAGGGTCCGTTCTCGTCACCAGACGGACTATCTCGCGTCGGAAAAACTCATTGTCGCTCGCTATCGGGTAGTTTTCCTGTATGGCGACGGCCGTTTTTATCTTCGGGAAGTACACGACCTCCCCGTTATAGTTGGTGACCGACCCGTTGTGTCCGTATCCTTCCCCTCCGATCGGATCCTCATAACGGAGAACCCCAAGTCCGTAAGCGAAGTCGGTGCCGGCGGAGACAAAGGCGAGCATCTGATCGAGCGAGACGGTCGAAAGTATCCAGCCCCCGAAAAGCCGGCCGGCGAAATGTGCGATGTCGCCGACCGGCGCCGCGATGCCGCCGTCGGCCCACGCAGGCTTGTCCCCCGGGGGCGGCTCGCGCCGGGCGGGGCCCTGCGGG
>CAYNMQ010000364.1:0-1505 GCA_964398245.1 uncultured Spirochaetales bacterium
TATGTCGTCAAATTCAGGAATGGAACGGTCAAGACTCTTGAGAAGACCGACCTCGCGTCGCTCGATGTTGATGCGGTCGAGGTGGTCTATCCGGGCACTCTCGAGGTCGAGGTGGTGACCGAACTCGTGCCGCAGGGAGAGGAAGAAGCGCGTTTCAAGGAGACGGTCGCGACATTCCGCGAGAAGTACCGCGGCAAGGTGGTGAGCGAGAAAGGCCTCGTGGATTTCGAGGCATGGTTCGCGTCGGCCTCCACCGGAGACCGGGCGCTCGTGCCGGAGCGGGCGCTCGTGCCGGTCAAGACCTACCGCATCATCAAGATAAAGGGCGAAAAGATTCCGGTTCCGCGCCAGTCGCCGGTCCCTGCGGAAGTCGCGGCGTTGAACGATACGAAGCCGACGGTGAAAGCGGAAAAACCGAAGAAAGAGGAGATCTCCGGGAAAGCGCCTGCGCCGACACCGGTGAAGGAGGCGAAAAAGGAGTCTCCTGCCAAGAAGGAGACCAAACCGGCCCCCGCACCCGTTCCCGCGTCGAAAAAGAAACAGGCGCCCGCCGTAAAACCGGGAAAGACAGGGGGAAAGAAAAAATAACGACGGGGTTGACTCGCTTTCCGGAATATGTTAGAGGCATATCGTTCACCCTTTTTAGAGAGGAGGATCCCATGGCTCACAAGATCGATGCCGGCGCGTGCATCAGTTGCGGCGCCTGTGCGGCGGAATGCCCGGTTGACGCTATCAGCCAAGGCGACAGTTCGTATGTGATAGACCCGGCGAAGTGCACCGACTGCGGTGCCTGTAAAGGGGTCTGCCCGGTCGAATGCATCTCGGCCGGTTAAGGTACGATCGTTCCCGTTTCGTGAGCCCTCCGGTTCGCCGGGGGGCTTTTTGTTGTAGGAATATCACCGTGACGAGATCCCGATGATACGATTCCGCATCGAGCGCACCGACGGCTCCGCGCGCGCCGGCATTCTCGAGACTCCGCACGGGGTCGTTCATACGCCGATATTCATGCCGGTGGGCACGAAGGGATCGGTCAAGGGGGTGCTTCCCGGTCACCTGCGCGACCTCGGCGCCGAGATCATTCTCGGCAACACCTATCATCTTTTTCTCCGTCCGGGGCATGCTCTCGTAAAAGAAACCTTCGGGTCGCTCCACGGGATGATGGGATGGGCAGGGCCGATCCTCACCGATTCGGGCGGATTTCAGGTTTTCAGCCTCGGGCCGCTCCGCAAGATAACCGAGGAAGGGGTGGAATTCCGTTCTCATCTCGACGGTTCGAAACAGTTCCTCTCCCCCGAACTTTCGATAGAAGTGCAAGAGGCGCTCGGTGCCGACATCATGATGGCCTTCGATGAGTGCCCGGCGCTTCCCTGCTCTGATGAGGAGATGGCGGCCAGCATGGAGCGGACGACGCGCTGGGCCGAGCGGTGCCTGCGGGCACGGCAGGGAGACGGGGCGCTCTTCGGGATCATCCACGGTGGCGTGTCGGAGTCGTTACGCCGTCAGCA